>NZ_JBIVCA010000031.1:0-38874 GCF_044746345.1 Lysinibacillus sp. NPDC086135
AGTCACAGTGCCAAATGAAAAAAGCGAGGTATTCAACGATTTAATCGTTGAATACCTCGCAATGTGAAAAGATATAGACTTTTTCAGTGCCCTCCTCACGTCCGAGTGATCTTTTGTAACCAGTTTAATGCTTTTGACATATTATTTGTTCATTGGACATAGCACACAGCTTCTAGCAACGACACGTTGTTACATATAGTTATTTGCAAGCCCATACTGAATAAGCTCAGCTTTATTACTTAAATCGAGCTTTTGCATAATATTTGATTTATGATTTTCAACCGTTTTACTACTAATATATAGCTGCCCAGCAATTTGGATATTCGTATACCCTAGAACTGTTAACCTCATTATCTCCTGCTCACGCACAGTTAAAATGCATTGATCTTCATGCCCTTTATGTTCAAATAATTTATCCATCTGCTCCTGTGGAATACCAACGTTGTAATATATGCGACCACTATATACAGCATGGATAGCCTCATAGAGAATTCCACCTTGACTATTTTTTAAAATATAGCCATGGGCTTCAACAGCAATCGCTTTTTGAATATAAGCAACTTCATTGTGCATTGTTAACATAATAATTTTGACGTTAGGTATTTGCTTATGAATTTCTTGAGTAGCCGTAAATCCATCTAACCCATTCGGAATGGAAACGTCCATCAAAATGACATCCGGGTTTAATGATATTGCCTGAGTAATCGCCTCCGCTCCATCACCCGCTTCACCTACAACCTCTATATCCATATAATTTTCCAATAAAAGAACAATTCCTTTACGGATTAGCACATGATCATCTACTACTAAAACACGCATCATCTAAAGTCATCCTTCCAATTAGGTACTTGGATGCTAATTTGTGTACCTTTATTGTGAGCTGAAGTAATATTAAAAAATCCGCCTAATAATGTAATTCGCTCCTCCATATGCTTTAAGCCAAGCCCTTCTTTCTTCACTTGCTGTAGATTAAATCCTACGCCATCATCTTCTATATTGAGCGTTAAATTTGTAGCTTTCTTTTCGAGCCGAATGACGACTTTAGAAGCTTTGGCATATTTAGTAATATTGTGTAAAGCCTCCTGTACGACGCGATAAATATTGATTTCCACAGATGGATGACAACGTTCTTCAAAATCTGTTTCTAACGATATAGTAATATCAGGATGTACCTTTTGCACTGAATCGACAAGAGTGCCTAATGTAGGTGTAATCCCTAACTGATCAATGCTATGAGGGCGAAGTTGATAAGAGTACAGTTTAATATCATTCATTACTTGCTCTAGCTCATTGCGTACTTCTTCAATATACATATTTAGCTTTTCATTGTTTTTGACATAAGATTCAATCGCTTGTAGTGCAACAGATACTGTATATAATGATTGACCAACGCCATCATGTAATTCCTGCGCAAGCCTTTTATGTTCTTCCTCTTTTGCCTCAATCAGCTTTTTAATAATAAGCTTTGAAATCCGGGCCTCTTCTTCCTTTAACTGAAGGGTCTGATCTCGCAATACTAGCAGAAACTCTTGCTCGTTTGTTTTACCGTCTGTATACATCAATGCCGTGCTCATTTCAACATCTATCTTACTACCATGATACGTCGGCATTTTCGATAAAAAATAGGGAATCTCATTATGCTCTATTAAATAACATGTATGTTCGCTTGGAGACTTTTGACGGTTTTCACAAAATGAACAAAAGGGCACTCGATCTCCTAATTTCCATCCTGTTAACCGCTCCGCCGAGGGATTCATCATTAAAATCTCACGTTTGTGATTCATAATCATAATTCCATCTTGAATATATTGAAATATTTGCTGTAAATATAGCTGTTCTTTCTCCAATTTAAACACACTCCAGACTTAAAATTGAAAGTACAACAAGAATCAATGCATTCCTTTAAGTTTCCTTGTTACCAACCAACATACTCTGCCCTATACTTTTTCTTCAATCAAGCTATAACTCTTAACTTCATGCCCTGCTTTCCGAATGATACGAACACTCATATTTTTTTCTAACTGTGTTGATGCAATAATATGAAGGGGCTTTTTTGGTAGTTCATGTATGTGACGGACCAAATAGGAAATCGGTAAATTTAATGCATTTGGTGTAAGTGATTTGTAAGAATCATTGTAATCACGTACATCCACTATCACCGTTCCCACATTTAACTCTTGCGGTAAGCACTCCTGTATTTGACGCACTGGGACATGGCGTTTATAAATAATTCTACCAATAATAAGAAGGAATATACTAAAACTTACAATAATCATTTTTTAACCCCTTTTAACGAGAAAAAGGTTGTCTAAATTCGTTTAACTTTTACAGACGAGTCTCATAATCCATTTTTATTAAACATAACGATTGCTACTTCTCATCTTCCAAAGTACTAAGCAAAGAAAAATGGCAGACTAGTATTACTAGTATGCTATTTTTCTTTTAGAACAACCTCTTTAAATAAAACTTTCTTTTTTAACCATTACCTCTTGTTGCCAGGCCATGTAGCCGCCCGTTAAATTTACAATGTTATGAATGCCATTTGCTTTCAGTACACTTACAGCAATTGCAGAACGAGCGCCGCCTTGGCATTGTACAACAATTTTTTTATCTGTTTGCAATTCATCTAAACGTTTAGACAATGTACCAACCATAATATGCTGAGCGTTTTCAATATGCCCCGCATCATATTCTGTTTGATTGCGCACATCCAGCACATGAACTTTTTCATTTTCAATTAATGGTTTCGCTTCTAAAGGCGTTATATTTTCATAACTTTCTAGAGCATTAGCCTCTTCCAAAACTTTCGTCACATCCCCATAACCAACAACATTGTCGATACCAATAGAACGTAAAGCTATTAAAATATCATCCAGTTGCGAAGGATTAATTAGTAAATATAATGGTTTTGTATAATCTACTAGCCAACCAGCCCAATTTGTCAATGAATTATTGTAAGGAATGTTTAGTGTACCTGCGATAAATCCTTGTGAAAAGTCTTCCGCTGGACGTGTATCAATAACTTGCTTTCCATCCGCAAGAAGTTGAGCAACCTCTTCATAGCTTGACACGACCTTCACTGGTGATAGATTTTTAATAAGCTCTATCCCTACTTTATTGACACGCTTCATAACAGCGAAATAATAAGGAGGTTCCGGTTGCCCATCTAGTAACGCGTCAATAAATTTTTGCTCATCATCAAATTGCATAGCCCAGTTGAATTGTTTCTCATACCCAACTGTTGAAGACGGCACAGCTCCTAATGCTTTACCGCAAGCACTACCTGCTCCATGAGCCGGCCAAAGCTGCATGTAATCTGGTAAAGCCTTAAAGCGTTCTAATGATTTAAACATTGCTTTGGCGCCCGATAATGATGTACCCTGAATCCCAGCAGCTTTTTCTAGTAAATCAGGGCGTCCAATATCACCTACAAAGACAAAGTCCCCCGTAAAAATCCCCATTGGTTTATCTGCTACGCCGCCACGATCCGTTAATAAGAAGGAGATACTTTCAGGCGTATGCCCAGGTGTGTGCATAACTTTAAAGATAAGATTACCTATACTAAATTCATCACCATCTTTTAATAATTGATGAGGAATACCTTCCAGGTTTTGATATTTCCAATCAGCATCCCCTTCATCGGAAATATACATCTTTGTTCCAACACGGTCTGCTAACTCACGAGACCCCGCTACAAAATCAGCATGGATATGCGTTTCTAATGCGCCAACAATTTGCATCTTTTCTTTTTCTGCTAATGCAAGATAGGGTTCAATATTACGCATCGGGTCAACAATGATCATTTCACCTTTCGCCTGACATCCCACAACATAAGAAGCGTGTGCTAATTTTTCATCGTAAAAATATCGTAATAACATGTGTAAAACTCCCCTTTATACTTAGTTTTTTTCTTTTAAAATATCTAATGCCGATTGGACATAATTAAGTGATTTTTGAACAGCAGGATCTTTCAGCCATTTAACAATTGAAAAAACATTAATATGCTGAGGCTTTTCTTCTGCTCTTTGCTGTACCATTTTTAAGAAATCCAAACCTGTCTTTCCTTTTTCAACATACGGATCGATATAGCTCTTTAAATTATTCATTGTATATTCTGTCGTTTGTTTATCCTGAAGTACTGCTTTTCCAAAATCAACGATGTTTTCTAACTGATGAATGATTTGAACAAGCTTTGGCAATTTCTCTATAAGCTGTACAATAGCTGTTATCGTTTCTGAGCCTACATTATAAGTAGTGACAAATTGTTCGTATCGATCTATTGTCTTTTCATCCGTCAATACCGCTTTTCCAAAATCCACAACATTTTCAGCTGAATCTATCGTTTGCTCTACATTCGGTAATTTATCCAACAATCGCTGTAAAGAGTGTCGGACTTCTGGTTTCTCAAGCGTTTCGATTATTCGATATAATTCTTCGCTCATACTTACCGTTGCATTAGCCATGCTTGTCGCCTCCCTTCATTTGTAATTACATTGTGCCTTTCAACATGCCATCCCAGTACATGACAGGCAGTAAATCCTTTTTCATGAAATACATACTGGATCTTTCCACTGCCTGGTTAAAAGGCATAGATTCGACAGGCTCTTTATTGTAATCAAACTCAGCTAGTATCAGTTTGTTGTAGCCTGTTACAATCGGGCAAGAAGAGTAACCATTATACATTTGTGTCATTGGCTGTTGTCGCATTAATGCAATAAGATTTTGTGCAACAACAGGCGCTTGCTTGCGTATAGCTGCACCCGTTTTGGAGGTTGGGAGATTGGCATTGTCACCTATTCCAAAAACATTGCTATACTTGTTATGTTGCAAAGTAAATTTGTCGACATCTACCCAGCCACATTCGTCTGCTAATGCACTTGTTCGAATAAATGCAGGTGAACACATATAAGGTGTTACATGAATCATGTCGTATTTTATTTGTTCTAATATGCCCGTATCTAAATTTTCAAAGATAGCTATTTTTTCATCAGCCTTAATTTCAATCAAATTACGACGGAATCGAGCATCAATATTTTTCCGCTCAATTACCTTTTCAAGTGCTTCACGGTATTTTAAAACATCAAAAATTGCTGGATTGGCCGAACCAAAAATAACGTTAATATTGTCACGAACATTGACGTTATTAAAATGGTCCTCTGCTAAATGCATAATTTTCTGTGGAGCACCGCCACATTTTACTGGAGTGTTTGGATGTGTAAATAATGCTGTTCCCTCTTTAAAATTACGGATTGTTTCCCACGTATAATCCACATGCTTAAAAGAGTAATTACTGCATACACTTTTAGTCCCAAGTGCTTCCTTCAGCCCTTTAATAGCACCCCAGTTAATCTCTATCCCACCGGCGACTACTAAAAAATCATACGTGTATGTTGTACCATCTTGTGTTAGCACCTGGTTTTGATTGGGAGCAAAACTACTAACAGCTTCTTTTAACCAAACAGCTCCTTTAGGAATAACGGACCTCATTTCACGTTCAGAGTCCCATTTATTTGCTGCACCACCTCCCACCAATGTCCAGAGTGGTTGATAATAATGTTTTTCTGCAGGATCTATGATGGCAATCTCCCCTTGAAGCGAATGAGATTGACGAAGTAAACGTGCAGCTACTGAAATGCCAGCAGTTCCTCCTCCAACGATGACTACTTTAAAAGAAGTCTTCATGTGTACATCCTCCTTATCATGCTGTCTTTCGTATACAACTTTTACACCTTAATAATAGGTATAAGAGAGAGCTGTTCATATAGGGGTAATCCCCTAAAAAAATTACACACCAATACTCAAATAGCACAAAAAGGCAGTACAAGGTGAATGTTTCATCACTTGTACTGCCCAAATTAACAGTGTTTTCTTTACTTTATCAATCAAAAACGAGCTCATTATCATAACGCGGTGTTGATTCTTCGAGGCCAAAAAACTCCTATTTACATTTAAACTTTATGACAAACACTGTACCTTCCTCTCCCGATTGGACACTAATGGTACTATTGTGTAAATCAATTAATTGCTTAGTAATAGCCAATCCCAGGCCTGTACCCGTTGTATCATCTGTAGTATTCGTACCTCGATAATATCGCTCAAAGAGGTTATCGAGCTCCTCCTGAGGAATTCCCGGACCTCGGTCGGCGATTGTCAGCATAATCTCCTGTCCTATATTTTGCGCTTCAACGTTTACCTTTGTACCGTCAGGCGTATATTTTTTAGCATTGGTTATGAGATTATCTAAAATGCGCTTTAATAAAAGCTCGTCCGCTTCCAACATAACATCCCCATATACGTTTACAGACACTTGCTCATCTGCAAATTGAGGTAACCACACATTAAGTGGTATCAATACTTTTTCAAGCTGGATCGCTCTATTTTTTAATTGGTACGTATATGTTAAGTCTTTTATAAGGGCATCCATGTACGTTGCCTTCTCCTGCATCGTAGTTGCAAAGACACGCATTTCTTCCTTCGTCCACTCATAATCCTCAGAAGCTAGCATTGTTGAATAACCATAAATAGAGCTTAACGGTGTCTTTAAATCATGGGATAAGCCTGTTATCCATTCCTCACGTAATCGCTCTGCATGCTTAATTTGCCTTTCGTTGGAAGAGAGGCGTTTTGATAAGTTATTAATCGATTCATCGACTGGCTGAAATAATTTAAATTTCCTCTTTAACTTCCCTGTCTTCCGATGATGGATATTTTTATCTCTTACTTTACTGTAGTCAAACTGCGTCAGTCGCTCGATACGAGATAATACATAAACGAGTGGGCGTACAAATTGACGAGAAATGCTAATCGATAAAAAGATGATCCCTATTAACAATATAATATGCCCACCAAAGAAGACGGAAACAAATAAAACCATCGCTTTATTAAAAGGCTCGTCAAATGGTTTGTACGCTGGATTCGGCATACGTACAACTAGTGTCGAGCCATCCTCTAAAGAAGCATTTCTTGAAAGCTCTTTATACTCAAAAATATCGTAGTTCTCTTCCAACAATTGAGGCTTATGGAGCTTCTTATGGCGTTCACCAATGACTTCTACACGATCCCACTGCTCATTATAGATTTCAACAGATGCCTTCTTATCCTGCAAACGTTGGAGCAGTTCTGAAGAAATCTCCCCTTTATCCTTCCAATCTCGAACTACTTCCTCAAAAAGCGGTTGGACAGGTAAAGCCGGAAGGAATAACAAATGGTATTTAGGAATCTCCCACGTGTGCATCCCTGGCCGTTTAAGAGTCATTATTTCGTTATCTGTCATACTACATAGTTCACATGTGTCTCCCGTGTAATCAACAATGTCCATCGATTGATTGAACAAATATAATTGCCCCAAGTTCTCCTCAGCTCGCTTCGCTAAGTAATCAGCAATCTTAATGGAATTTCCTTTTTCTACGACAGCATCATCTTTAATTTCAGAAACACTCATTATATGAATATCGTCACCGACATGATGATTAATAAAGTATGCAAAAGACACCAAACTTATAATAAAGCCAGTAATAATTAGTAAATAAAAAATGATGAAATAAGATACAAAACGAAGCGTTAATCTTCTAGCTGGCTTCATGAATGAACATCTCCAACAAGTTTATAACCAATCCCCCTTACAGTAATAATGCAAGTTGGTTTACCCGGATTCTTTTCTATTTTTTCTCGCAGTTTTCGAATATGAACCATCACAGTATTATCATCAAACAAACAGTCACCCCATACACGCTCATAAATTTGCTCCTTCGATAATACTTGCCCTACATTTTCACATAAATATTTCAATAAATAGAATAATCTACCGCTAATAATTTCTTTTGTACCATTTACAGTCACCTCTGCTGCATCGATATCGAATGTAAATCGACTACATGAAAATAAATGACTACTCGGAGCATCTTTTTCCTTCATATATCTGGTAAGCTGAACCTTCACCCTCGCAACAAGCTCAAGTGGATTAAATGGCTTCGTAATATAATCGTCTGCCCCGTTCATAAAACCTCGAAGCTTATCTGCATCACTACCTTTTGCCGTTAAAAAGAATATTGGCGCTTCACTTTGCTCTCGAATCATATTCGCCATATCAAGTCCGCTACCATCCGGGAGCATAATATCTAATAGATAGAAATCAAAAACCTTCTTTTCAATTTTCCTTGTTGCTTCTTGAACAGTGTCGCAAAGTGTAATGTTTAAAAATCCTTCTTTTCTTAAGATAATTTCAATCATTTCTGCAATTGCACGTTCGTCCTCTAATACTAAAATTGACGCGTCTTGCATGCTATCACCTTCTTTTAAGAATACTTTAAGGTAGCCATCATTTTACTATAAGCTTTCTCAACTACACTATGTATAAGATAACCAATTAAGGAGATAAAACACAATGACAACTAACCGTGTTACCTTTATTGATACAATGCGTGGTTTTAGCTTATTCGGCATCTTAATGGCGAATTTGTTGATTTTCCAGTTTGGCATGTATGGTAAAGATGAACCAAAAGATCTATCCGCCCTCGATAATGGAGCCTGGTATTTTGTAAAAATCTTTATAGAGGGATCCTTTATGCCGATCTTCACCATTTTATTTGGCTTCTCTCTTATTAAGCTGATAGAGTCTATTCGTAGAAAAAAAGATAAGAGTCGATGGTCCATTTTACGCCGCGCAACAGGGCTAATTGCTTTAGGTTTACTACATAAAACATTTTTATGGGACGGCGATATTTTATTTTCCTACGGGATGATGATATTGTTTTTAATTCCATTTATTAATCGTAAACCGAAAACTTTATTCATTTGGGCTGGTATCTTCTTAGTACTTATTACTAGCTTATCATTTGGTTCCACAGAAGAAACGAAAAAAGAACAGCAAGAGTTAGCAACCTATGTAGAAAAAGCTGACAATGTATACGCTAACGGGAGCTACTTAGACATTTTTAATTTCCGTGCAAATGATGTACCTCCGGGTATGGATGATGCAGGATTAGTCTTTATCTTATTAGTGTTCCTTGCACCAATGTATACCTCTGCATTGACCCTTTTCGGCATGGGGCTTGCTAAAAAGCGAGCTTTTGTGAATATGGAAGATGAAAAGAAATGGTATAAGCTCGGCGCTCTGCTTGTTCCAATAGGGCTAGCTTTAAAGAGTCTGAGTTTTATTATAGAAAGCAGTTTTTCCGGTATGCTGTTAATAGGTGGATCTGAATTATTAGCAGTTGGCTATGTCTGCCTCGCAGCTTTAATATATAAAACTCGCCCAGTACAACGTCTCGCTCCTGCCTTTGAGAGTGTCGGTAAACTATCATTAACTAATTATCTAATGCAAACTATTATTTGTACAACAGTATTTTATGGATATGGTCTAGGCTTATACGGCAAGTTAGGCGTGTTTGGCGGTATATTATTTGGAATCGTCGTGTATAGCTTGCAATGTGTTTTCAGCCTTGCCTATTTCAAGAAATTTAAACGTGGACCATTTGAATCCGTACTGCGTGTATGGACGAATTGGTCTTGGAACGGACAGATTAAAATAAAACAGAAAGGAAGTACTTTACATGAATAGTGGCTCCAAAGAGGACTTTACAGATACATGGTGGTTCTTAGGAATCTGTACTGCTGTAGCTGCCGTTTTAACACTATTTGCTTTTTAATATAACAATCAACTTTACTTGGGAACAACTATACAACAATATCTTGGAATTCGTTTTCGTTCGCCCCCTACTGTATACTATGACTACACATACTATACAGCTTAGGGGGCGTTTTTTTTGCTACAGCGAATAATTATTACTGGCTATAGACCACATGAATTGGGCATTTTTAATGACAAGCACCCCGGCATTGCCATTATAAAAAAAGCACTCGAAAACCGTCTGCGTATATTGATCGATGAAGGTTTAGAATGGGTGATTATTAGTGGCCAGCAAGGTGTAGAAACATGGGCTGCTGAGGTTATACTTATGTTAAGAAAGGAATTTCCTCATTTAAAATATTCTGTTATCACTCCTTTTTTAGAGCAAGAAAAAAATTGGCAGGAACATAAAAAAGAGAAATATCAAGCATTAGTAGCTCAAGCAGACTTCGTAACGAGTGTAACGAAAAAACCATACGAGGCTCCGTGGCAATTTATCGAAAAAGACAAATTCATTATCCAAAATACAGATGGTCTGCTACTTATTTATGACGAAGAAAATGAAGGCTCCCCGAAATATATGAAACGTCTAGCAGAAAAATATATGGAAACACACGACTATATACTTTTGATGATTACCGGTTATGATTTACAAGTAGTAGCAGAAGAAATGCAGCAACAAGATTGGTAGGGAAAATATTGCTATAATTTTCCGATAATTATATACTTGAACTATATTAGTCATAGACTTATGGATCATCATAATAGTGTGTGGTTGATCTCCGTTCCGACTGGGCGCTTTCCAGGGGGCGTCCAGTCTCACTCCAATCAACTTATATAAAAAAATATCATCCCTAATTTTAGGTGATAAGTACTAGCAATAGGTTACTTCTTTTTTTAAAATTCACATCTTTTTTCTACCCTTTAGTGCTAATTTCTAAAAAGGAGCTGCTAACATTTGAGTAAAAAAATCGAAATGGTTCTTGAATCGTCGCCGGTGAATGTTTCTCATGATACGTACCGCAGAGAATGCAAATATACACGCGGGATTCATATTGAAGAACAAGAGTTTAAAGCAATTTTGGATGCAATGTGCCACGATTCTCGCTTGTATTTTGATTTCCATAATCCACGCAGGGAGATTAAAAAAGGAACATATTTAAATGGACACTCTGGGTTAGCGCGTAGTATTTATAATTACTATAAAACAAATCATAACATTGAACTGACAGAGATTATAAACGGTAAAGATTTTTATGTAAAAATAATATAAAAATTTCATATTATTAAAGTGGGTTGTTTCTTACATAACAACCCACTTTTATGCCCGTAAAAAAGAGCTACCCTCTATGAGAGTAGCTCTGTCTTTTTATAAATCTGAAACTTGAGCACCTAATTCTTTATTATTGTACATTTCAGTGTCCAATTCTTTTGTAATACGTGCTGTTGTCACACCTGCAGTCATTGAACCACTTACATTAAGTGCGGTACGGCCCATGTCGATTAATGGCTCAACTGAGATTAATACACCCGCAAGTGCAATCGGTAAATTAAGTGCTGATAATACTAGAATTGCTGCGAATGTCGCACCACCACCAACACCAGCTACACCAAATGAGCTGACAGCTACAACTGCAATAACAGTAATGATAAATACTGGATCAAGTGGATTAATCCCAACTGTCGGTGCAATCATAATCGCTAGCATTGCAGGATAAACACCAGCACAGCCATTTTGACCAATAGATAGACCAAATGAACCCGAGAAGTTCGCAATACCCTCAGGTACACCAAGACGACCTGTTTGTGTTTTAATGTTCATTGGTAAAGCACCTGCACTTGAACGTGAAGTGAAGGCAAATAATAATGTTTCCGCAGTTTTCTTTAAGTACGTAAATGGATTTAACCCACTTAAAGTAAGAATTAATAAGTGTACGATAAACACGATAATTAACGCTACATAAGATGCAACAACAAACTTACCTAGGTTATAGATTGCCCCGAAATCAGATGTCGCAACTGTACGTGCCATAATTGCTAAAATACCATATGGTGTTAAACGTAAGACAATTGTTACAACGCCCATTACTAATGCATAAATGGCATCCAAGCCCTTTTTAATAGTAGCTGCAGTGTCTCCATCCTTACGTGCTACACGTAAATAAGCAAAACCTAAAAATGCTGAAAAAATTACAACAGCAATTGTTGATGTAGATCGAGCACCTGTTAAATCTAAAAATGGGTTCGCTGGGAATAACTCAATAATTTGAGTTGGTAAATCCGGCGCAGTTAATCCAGAAGTTTTTTCCTCTAAATACGCCCCACGCTCTGCCTCTACGGCACCTTGCATAATATGTGAAGCATCTAAATGAAACACTGTTGCTGAAAAAATACCAACAGCAGCTGATACAGCAGTTGTACCGATTAAAATAACTAAAATCAGAGCTGCCATTCTTCCGAAGTTTTTACCAACCTTCATTTTCGTGAAGGCGATTAAAATAGAAATAAAAATTAATGGCATCGCAACCATTTGTAGTAATTTAACATAACCAGTACCAATAATATTGTACCAATTTGATGTTTTAGCTAACACATCAGAATCAATACCATATATTAAATGGAGTCCAAGACCAAGTACAATACCTAAGCCTAAAGCCGTAAAAACACGATTTGAAAACTTAACGTGCTTTTTATTCATAAAATATAAAATTCCAACGAATACGAGTAAGACGGCAACGTTAAGAATAATTTGTAATGTAGACAATGAAAAGCCTCCTAAGAAGTTTAATTATAATGTAATCGAATTATATACCTATAATCCCTATAATTCAAGTATGTTTTATTTAGATTAATAATTTTCTAATGTGAAAGAATTTTATTTCTTTTGATTATGCCCTAAAAACGAAATTTAATAAAAAATGCTTATTGAATATGTGCATCTTCTTCGCGGAAAGCGATCGTTATAAAAAAAGACTGTGGGCAAGCTGCCTACAGTCTGACCTCTTTCGTCTAATGAACGAGGTAGGTTTCTTTTTCATTGTCATGAATGAGATAACAACTTCCCGTAATTTTTTTACATTGCTTTTTTACACGTGTCACCGCATCCGACAATTGGTCAACAGATTCAAATTGCTGATATTGATTAGTCATAACCGCAATGGATAGCGTGGTACAAGATAAAGGCTCTAATTCACCAGCTCTATTTTGTACTTGTAAGTATGTTAAATCCCCCACATCATAAAAGCTTAAAATAAATGCATCAAACTCATCAATAATTTTTTGACAGCTTGGGGCAACCTCATAATGCGGAAGAATCGCAACGAAATCATCTCCACCAATATGTCCTAAAAAATCTTCTGTACCCACGATATTTCTTTTCAAAATATCGGTTAAATACAGTAATATCTTGTCCCCTTTATTAAAACCGTACGTGTCATTGTATGATTTAAAATGGTCTAAATCAAAATACATTAAACTATATTGCGGTAGCTGCAATGCTTCCTCTAGCTTTTCATCAATTAATTTATTGCCAGGAAGACTACTTAATGGATTTAAAAAACTAGCAATAGCTACTTGTGTGTCTACGAGCTTCAACAGTAGCTCCCGAATACTTACCACGCCATAATATAAGTCATTCCTTGTTACAACCACATCATCATATAGGTCCTCTGAAGGTCTAGACATTGCTAATGTACTGACCTCTGTTATAGGTATATTGCGATCTACAATGAAAGGATTTTCTTTAATAATAAGCTGATTATGTCGTCCGATAAATAAATTATAGCCATACCTTGTACCAATTTTTTGATAGAAATGTGTACGTGTAATATGGCCAATTGGTTTGTCATCTCGGACAACGACAACACTACGTAATGACGGATTATTTATAAAAAGTAAATCCACCTCTTGATTTTTCACAAATTCATCAATACAAGGAACATTTTCTATGACTTCCCCTATCTTCATGGTCACCCATCCTTATTTTCCCCAAATGTATTTCCTTTGCGGGTTTCCCTACCGCATAACCTTGTGCGTAGTGGATTCCAATAGTATGTAAATACTCAAGTTCTTCCTGGCGTTCAATACCCTCTGCAATAATTTTCGTCTCAGCCTGCTCTGCGTATCTCATCAGCAATGTAACGAGCTGCTGCTGTTCGCTGTTTTTATCAATAAATTGTATTAAAGAACGGTCTAGCTTAATAAACTCAGGCTTTAAGTAAATAAGCGTTTTCAAGCTATTATAGCCTGAACCCACATCATCCACTGCAATTCGGTAGCCCTGTGATCGATAATGTGATAATACACGTTCAAACTGTGCAAAATCTACCACTGCACTACGTTCAGTGAGCTCAAACACTACCTGCTGTGGTTTTATGCCAAGCTCCTTTAATAGCTCCAAGGTTTCACCACTATGGTAGCTTTTATCTAGTAAAACATTAGGATGTATATTGACGAATACTAGAAAATCTCGATTCACCCATTCTCCGTGCAGTCGTTCTTTAAAACGCTGCAGTGAAAGATTACGACAAAAACATTCAAATAAAAATACACAGTCTGTTTGCCCAATAAATTCATAAAACTGATCGACACTATGAAACAATACGGAAGGCTCTGGACGATTTAGTACCTCAAAGCCAACCGTTTGCCTCGTCTGTAAATCGACGATAGGCTGAAAATAAGTATGTAAATTCTTGTCCTGAATAATTTGTTTCAAAGCTTTTAAACGTTTTATATAGAGAGTATTGTTTTGATGCTGCCCGTATAAATACTTTAAATAAGAAAATAAATTACTTGTTTTTATGCTTTGTCTCACAACAGACTCCATTCTCGCACCTCTTAAATTGGTTATTAGGGTCTATTGTACGCTTGGATTGTAAATGTACTGTGAATAATATGTAAAAAGAGGTGGCTCTAGCACTAGAAATCCTTTTCAACCGTTGACATTGCTCTATTAAAAGTAATCTTAATTACTTGATAGAGTAGTATATTTTTCGCAATATACAATATATTCAATCAACTCATTGATATAAATTGTAAATAGTGTATGCTTATAATTAATAGTATTTTATTAACTTTTATAGGAATTTGTTATTTTTATAGTACTACACTAATTCAACCCCATAAGCAAAACGTATACCATGTATTAGTTGATTGGGGTGAAGGCTGAGCAACTCCTTGGGGATCATAGCATCACATATGAAACCCAAGGAGCTCAAGCCTCATCGGACTCCCCCAGGGAAGATCCCAATCGGAGCGGAAATCGCCCTCACGTTATGGCAATAATTCTTTATAATAAAAAGATTTGTTCTTTATAGGAAACCTATTTAGATAAAAACTATTTTCAAGGGAGGATCCTGTTAATGAGTTTGTCGATTCAACAATTATTGGAGAACAAAGGAATTACACCAAAGTCTGAACACCTTGAACTTCTAAAAGCGCGTTGGGAAGGTATGCAATCCCTTCGTGGTAATTTAGAAGGCATCACTATTGATGATGCTGATATCGCTATCCGTAGCATCCCTGGAGGTGACCACATTGACAACTGATTTACACTTAAAATCTGTTGAAGAGTTAGCACCTTTACTTGAAACTAAAAAAATCTCCCCTGTCGAGTTGACGAAAGCAATTTTAGATTTTGCTGAAGAAAGTCAGCCTAAAATTAATTCATATATGGCTTTTTATCATGAAGAAGCCCTAGCACAAGCACAAGTGGTAGAAAAAGAAATTTTGAATGGACAGTATCGAGGAATGTATCACGGGATTCCTATGGCATTAAAAGATAATTTATACTTTAAAGATAAGATAACTACGATGTCATCAAAGATTCATAAGGACTTCATTTCAAATTATGATGCGACGGTTGTTGAAAAGCTTCGTAATGCCGGTGTTATTTTCACGGGTAAATTAAGCATGCATGAGTACGCATGGGGCATCACGAATAATAATCCTCATTACGGACCCGTTCGCAATCCATGGGATTTGGATAAAATCCCTGGCGGTTCTAGTGGCGGCTCCGGCGCAGCAGTTGCAGCAGGGGCAAGCGTTGCATCATTAGGTACAGATACTGCAGGCTCTATTCGAATCCCTTCATCAGCCTGTGGAATTGTCGGCTTAAAGCCTACTCATGGGCGCGTAAGTAAATATGGCTGCTACCCTCTTGCTTGGAGCTTAGACCATATTGGTCCAATGACAAAGACAGTAAAAGACTCAGCTGGCTTACTTGGGATTATTTCTGGATTTGACCATAGAGACCCTACTTGTACAGACGTTCCAACAGAGAATTATGTACAGCAAATCTCGGGTAATGTGAAGGATTTAGTCATCGGCATCAACGAAGAATATTTCTTTAACAGAGTAGATTCCGATGTGGAGAAGGCTGTTCGGGCAAGTATTCAAAGCTTAGTGGATCAAGGAGCAAAGGTTGAGATCGTTCGAATTCCTTCCTTGCAATATGCAGAGTGGGCAGAGCTCGTTACTTCCCTTTCGGAGGCAGCTGCAATCCATCATTCCGATTTACAGAAAAGACCACAGGATTTCGGAGATGATATTCGTCTGTTATTTGAACTAGGTGAATTACCATCTGCGGTTGATTACCTACAGGCTCAACAGGTGCGAAGACAAATAAAGCAAGAATTTACACAGATTTTTAATCAGGTTGATGTACTTATTACACCTACATTACCTGTAGTGGCAAGTACTATTGGTGATGACTTTGCATATTTGAACGGTGAAAAAGTTGATTTAATTGATAATATCATTCGTTTTACAGGCCCAAGTAACTTAACAGGGTTACCTGCCCTTTCCGTTCCTTGTGGCTTTAAAGGTAATTTACCAGTAGGCCTCCAAATCATTGGTCCAGCCTTTAAAGAAGGTCGTATTCTTAACGTTGGATACGCTATTGAACAAACGAATCCAATGAAAAATAGAAAACCTAATATTTTCGCTAATATCTAATTTAAATAATGTGGGCGAATCTGCTTGCTTTACGGACTTTGTCTGTAGAACTTCAGCAGATTCTTTTTAATTGGTTGGTTTATCAGCGATTCGCATTGTCTTATCAGCTATTTCACTGCGCTTATCAGTTATTATAAGTAATAGAAGCTCAATCACAAGAAAGGTTGTTTGATATCCTAATGAACGTAGAGAAGTTTTTACGATTACCTATTACAAAAGATTTTACAGTTATTGCTGGTCGCAATGGTTTACATAAACCCGTTCAAAATGTGGAAATTCTAGACTTTGAATTTTCACCTGATATACAAACTGTGAGAGAAACGATCTTTACACCGAATAGTGTTGTTTTAAGCAGTTTATTATTCGCAAAGCAAAAGCCAGAATATTTATGGAATGCCGTGAAAAACCTTATTGAGCTGGGGGCAAGTGCTCTAGCTTATAAACCTGTTATCTATGAGGATTTGCCTAAGGAAGTAATAGTCTATGCAGATGAGCAAAGTTTCCCGATATTGCGATTTGGCGGAGATGAATTTTTTGAAAAGATTATTTTAGAAACGATGGCCTATGCAAAAACGCAGGACTATTCATTCTTTTTAGATACGATTATGCGACGTATTATGGAGGAAGAAGTAACTGATGAACAAATAAAGTCTATTTTACAGCAAATCAATAAGCCCTTTGAAAAATATATATTTGTTGCTAATATTCAAACGCAAGATCATGCAAATAGTCAATGGATGCAATCCCTTTTCCAATTAGAGCCTCTATTGAAATCTGGTATGATTTGTACCTATAAAAAGAGCCTCTTCATTGTTATGACCCATCCATCACAGCAATTTCAATTTAAAAAAGCTCTCAATGAATGGTTAACGTTGTTTGCGCTCTCGACGGATTCAATGACCTTCGGCTATAGTCGTTGTCACATAACACAAACAGAATTCCCTATTGCTGTTCATGAAGCCTTTTATGCACGCATCATGGCTGAAATTAAAACGGCTCCTATATGTCATTATGAGAACCTCGCTTCCGATTCGTTATTAATTGAATTGCATCGCAAGGACGCTAAATTTGCTATGGACTATGTAAATAGCTATCTTGGTCCCCTATTCGAGGATAAAGTCGATCCGGACTTAACGAAAACAGCGATCACCTATGTCGTAAAACAAGGAAATATTAAAGAAGTAGCCGTTGCTCATTTCTGCCATCCAAACACAATCCGTTATCGTATGTCAAAAATACGTCAGCTAGTAGCACCTTTAGAAAATGATTATGTTTTTTATGAGCGCATAGCTGCAGCCGTTAAATTGTACTTATTACATAGCAAAACGATTGTTGAATGACAGCTTTGGAATAAGTACAAAAAAACGCCTGAATCTTTAGAATTAAAATCAAATTATTTTCTCCCATCTCATGTTATTCTATTGAAGTTAGGAGGAGGAATGATGAAACAATACATAGCTGATGGTATGCTATTAGTCACTGCAATCGTTTGGGGTAGCGGTTTTGTCATAACGGCTATTGCATTAGAATATTTAACAGCCTATCAAGTAATGGCAGGTAGATTTTTATTAGCTTCAATTATCCTGATAGTCTTATTTGGATATAAATTAAAAAAAGTTTCAAAATCAGTTATCTGGAAAGGTATTTTGTTAGGAAGCATTTTGTATATTGCCTTTGCCCTTCAGACAGTAGGGTTACAATATACAACGCCATCTAAAAATGCATTTTTAACTGCTGTGAATGTCATTATTGTCCCAATTATTGCGTTTGCGGTTTACAAACGTCGTATAGATGGCTACGAGATTATCGGTTCGATCATCGCTATTGTTGGTATTGGTTTTCTTTCTTTGCAGGGCTCACTAACAATGAATATCGGAGATGCACTTTCCTTAGCTTGTGCTGTCGCCTTTGCCTTTGATATTTTTTGTACGAACCTTTTTGTCCAAAAGGAAGATGCCATTGCTCTGACGATTATTCAATTTATCACAGCATCTCTTTTAGGTGTTTTGGTCGTAGTCAGTCAAGGCGATATCCCAACTACTCTTGAAAAAGAGGCAATCTATTCAATCGTTTATTTAGCCATTTTTTCAACTACCCTCGCCTATCTTTTTCAAAATATTGCGAATCAATATACATCTGCTACAAAGGCTGCGATTATCCTGTCAACAGAATCCTTCTTCGGCATGGTATTATCCGTTATATTCTTACATGAAGTATTAACAAGTCGTATGGTTGTAGGGGCAGTACTGATTTTACTCGCCATATTAATTGCGGAAGTAAAGCCCGCACATCCTAAAAAGCGAATGATGAAGAGCTCTCGATAACGATTTTCAAAATAGTTTCAGTCCTACTGAAGCTATTTTTTATTAAACACGGCTAGTTATGATACTTGTAGTAATCCCTGCTACCAAAATTGTAATAATAGAAAGCAATAATGTATTAGAAGATAAAAGCAGTCCCCCTATGACGATGACGATTGAATCTATCATAAAAATAAGTATCCCGACATTAATTCCAGTTTTATCACTTAAAAATTGGGCAATCAAATCTGTACCACCAGTGCTTGTCTGAAATCTAAGCATCAAACCAACACCAAAGCCCATAAGTACCCCTCCAAATATGGCGCTATAGATGGCATCTACATGAATAAAATTCCGGACGGGCTTTAGTAAATCGATACTAAGAGAATATGCGAATAATCCATGGATACTATTGTAAAAATACGCTCTGTATTTATACCAAGAAATAACGAAAATTGGGATACTAATAATGATGATCATTAAACCTATTTTAAGCTTATATATATAGTGTAAAATAAGCGCTATCCCTACAACGCCCCCATCTAAAATTTGATAGGGCGTTAAGAATAAGTTTATCCCTAATGCTACCGCTGCACTTCCTATAAGAATGACCAAGCCTTTCGTAAAAAAATACATACAACACCCCTTTCGAGACTTGCATGTTTTTATAGTATGAAAAAATCAATTTGAACATGTTATTGTTCACGTCTGTCGGTATAATAATAGTAATATTTTTTATCGAGCTTGGTCGCTAAATTTCTCACATTTAACTTCTTACAACGGATGTGACGGAATCGGAAAGAGGTCAGTAAAGAATGTTAGCAGTTATCGTGCAGTCCTAAGCACAAAGCCAATTCCGGACGCATTGTTTATCTGCGCGAAAGCGTAGCGACAGCAGCACATTATGCCCGGCATAATTGGGTTGTGATGGTATGATGTTTCGATGGATTGTATAACACAAAAAAATGCCCTTCTGCATAAAGACAAAAGGGCAATGTTAAGGAAAAACTATTTATGTTTTACCTTCATTCGATCCAGTAAAAATCCACCTTTAAATGATTTAGGCTCGTACGAAATAATAAAAGCATTCGGTTCATAATGCTCAACAATTTGGAACAATTCCGTCTCACGGTTTCTCTTTGTTAATATTTCATATTTATAGCTGTTACTATCTCTCCCCTCACCAATGTAAATCGTGACCGCAAACCCTTCATTCCGAAGAAATTTCACAAGTTCTTCATTCTTATTTTGCGTATTAATAGTCGTATAAACATAGCCAATCGCTAATTTACGTTCAATTTTGGCCCCTAAAAATATACCCAACCCAAAGCCAACTGCATAAAAGACCATAGCTAACATACTTTGCTTCCCACTAAAGACGAGTGAAAGGCCAAATACATACACTAACATCTCTAGCATACCGAATATGGCGGCAAGGAAAGTAACGTTCTTCACTAAAAGTATTGTACGTAACGTTAAAAAAGGCACATAAATTAATTGAAGTATTAAAATCAGAAATATACTTTGCATTTTGTAAGAGACCTTTCAAAAGTAGTTTTATTTGTTTTAAATATATGTTGGGACATCGACTTGCATTCTATTAAGATGTATCTATTTTCTAGATTCCCTACCATTTAATATTTAAACATCTACTTTTCATAAAAAAATGTCACCTACTATAGAAGTAGATGACATTTTGTTTATTATAGAAATCTTTTAAACGTCCCATGCATCGGGTCTTCCTTATGCTTTAGCCCAATACTATTTGGGCGGGATACTTTGAGTGGTGGGTATTTAAAGGACACCTTCGAAATGAAGTGTCCACTTTAATGGTTACCCTTTTTAAATGACTAGCAATCCGAATTCATTGGTACTTTATTTTTTATTAGTTCGTCTATGTAATACTCTTTTAACCAAACTTCCAATTTCATTCTTTCTTCTTGACACATATGTGAATTCATAGTTACTTGTAGTTCTTCAATAACTTCTTTAGCAGTCTTTAAATTCATTTATACCCAACCTTTCCATAAGGTTCATGATATTCCATTTCAAACTGCATTACAATACCTAATTCTACCCTTTTATAGGCTAGTCTTATGAAATAAAGAGACAGCCGTAAATTTAATATTCCCCGGTAATAAAGATGAAAAAGAATAAACCTGACCAAAGCAATCCAAATAAAAATAGCAATATTCTTTTTAACTTCATTGGTGATAGGTTAAATACTAAAATAAGTACTGTAAGAAATTAAATCTGTTACACCGAATAAAATAAGTACCGACCCACTCAATATCATTAATGATATTATTATGTTTGCAGTCAACTCCTTGTCATACATAATACTAACAAAAAGCATATAATCAACTCACTGGATATAAATAGATAAAAAATTACTTCCCTTTTTCAACTGGCAATACAACCATTACCATTTATTGCAATAAATCATATAAACTTTCCAATTTATAATCAATAATCTCTAACCATATTTTTCATACACTTTCTGCCTTTTTAGCTGAATAAAAATAGTCATAACCTTGTTGTAAAGTAAAAATACAGTTCCCCCCTCATTCGGTAGCCCTCTTTCGCATAAAAAAATGTCATCTACTTTAGAAGTAGACGACATTTTTTATAGATTTCCTTTAAGCTTCTCCATGCATCGGGTCTTCCTTATGCTTAGGCCCAATCATGTTGAATAAAATATTAAGAATAATCGCTGTCACTGAACCACAAACGATACCGTTAGATGTTAGAAGAGAAACACCTTTTGGTAGTGCATCAAAAATCCCCGGAACAACCGATACACCGACACCAAGGCTAACTGCAATTGCAGCAATCATGGCGTTTTCCGCTGATTCATTCATAACAGGTACTAGCATGCCCATACCTTGTGTAATAACCATACCAAACATCGCTAGCATTGCCGCACCAAGTACTGGTGTTGGAATAATCGTTGTTAACGCTGCGATTTTTGGCAGGAAACCAAGTGCTACTAGTAAACCACCTGTGATGTAAATGACTTTACGGTCTTTGACGCCTGACATACGCGTAAGTCCCACGTTTTGCGAGAATGTTGTATATGGGAAAGCGTTGAAAATACCGCCGATAACAGAGGCTAGACCTTCTGAACGGTACCCACGTGATAAATCTTTTGAATCTAATTTTTTATTACAAATATCACTCAGTGCAAAATAAACCCCTGATGACTCTACTAAAGAAACCATTGCTACAAGCGTCATCGTAATGATTGCAGATAAATTAAATGTTGGCACCCCAAAATAGAATGGCTGAACCATGTGTAATACAGCAGCATCTGAAACTGGGCTAAAATCAACCTTCCCCATAAATACTCCTAGGATTGTCCCTACGACTAATCCGATTAAAATGGAAATTGCACGAATGAAACCTGTAGAAAAACGATAAACGACTAAAATAATAACCAATGTAATAAACGCTAAAGTTACATTAGAACCAGATGCAAAATCTGCTGCATCTTGTCCACCTGCCATATTGTTTAAAGCTACTGGTAGTAAAGAGATACCGATAATCGACACAACCGAGCCTGTAACAACTGGTGGGAAGAATTTTACTAACTTACCGAAAAAGCCTGCAATAATCATAACAATTATACCTGATGCAATAATAGATCCATAAATATCAGTAATACCTTGTTCAGGATTTGTACCGATTGCAATAATTGGACTAACTGCTGTAAATGTACAGCCTAGTACTACTGGCAAACCAATACCGATCATTTTACCTGAATACACTTGTAAAAGTGTTGCGACCCCACACATCATAATGTCAATCGCTACTAAATACGTCATTTGTGTTGAATCAAAGCCGATTGCCCCACCGATAATCAGTGGTACTAAAATGGCTCCTGCATACATCGCAAGTAAATGTTGAATAGCTAGCGTCGTCGATTTAACGGTATTCATTACGCATTAGCCTCCGTAGCAAATGTTACTTTACCATCCTCAAGAGAGTTTACAATTGCTAATGATTCTACGCGAACCCCTTGCTGGCGTAATATTTTCCCACCGTCTTGGAAGCCTTTTTCAATAACAATGCCTATACCCACAACATTTGCACCAGCTTGTGCTGCGATATCAAGCAAACCTTTGACAGCTTCCCCATTAGCTAAGAAATCATCAACAATTAGAATGTTATCATCTTCATTTAAGAAATTACGTGATACTGAAATATCATTAGTTTCATTTTTGGTGAAAGAATGTACTTTTGAAGAATACAGATTATCTGATAATGTTAGTGATTTACGCTTACGTGCAAACACTACAGGAGCACCGATTTCAAGACCTAGCATTACAGATGGTGCGATACCAGAAGATTCGATTGTTAATATCTTTGTGATGACTTGATCAGAGAATCGATTTGCAAACTCATGACCAATTTCCTTCATAAGCATTGGGTCAATTTGATGATTTAAAAATGAATCTACTTTTAATACAGATGAAGATAAAACTTTACCCTCTTGTGTAATTTTGTCGTGTAATAACTTCATTTCCTTGATAGCCTTCTTTCTTATAGTAATAGCTCTTCATGAGCAACGCATTCCGTTACAGGCAAGCGCCAGAAGCAATGCAAGTAATAAAAAACGCTGAATACTTTGATTCCAATCATCTACGAGTGGAGCAAAGCATTCAACGTAAAAACGTCGAAACGAATAGAAAACAACTTTTATGAGGTCTTCTAGAGCATTGCTACCCATAGTCGATTTATTTACGGTAAATCGGTAGAAACTTGCGAGCCATATTCTCGCTATTATATGAGTGAAATAGTATTAAACTGTATCATCACCAAAACGTGTGGTTGATTTCCGTTCCGACTGGGGGCGTCCAGCCTCCACTCCAATCAACTAATTTACATAGTATACATTTTAACAAAAGTCATTCTCAACTTTTGGTGATGAACCATTAAAGAAATCCCTAATATTTATCACGCCTTGGCGTTATTTCCAAAAACGGCACTTTATTCGGTATGTGCTTATATCTCACACTAAACAAAGTTTGCATTTTCGGAATTTACTATTATTTCAGTAACTTTCGATTGTTAACGTTCGTGTTTTACAATCAACGTAATGATTATATCAGACTATTTTCGAGCTTGCTAGTCATTATTTTGATAAATGAAAGGGCACTGTCATAATGACGATATTTTTGTGAAATAATAGCGAAGCGCGAATTAATAGACTCGATTGATTGTGTAACATATGATGCCATCCTTTTTTCGGTAAAAACTGTGGAATAATAACTGTTACTTGATAGCCTGATTTCGTACATTGATGTTCAACTTTATCAATAAACTTCATCAACGGTTGTGTAATACTTCGATATGGTGAATAGTATGTTACAAGCCGTATATCTGGCTGCCAAGCTTTCCATTTCTCCTCAAACGCTTTTGCGTCCGCTTGATCGAAGGCCACATAAAAGGCAATAATTTTATCAACGTTTAATGTCTGCGCGTAATGCAAAGTGTTTTCTACTACTTTCGTAATACCAGCAACAGGGACAATGAAAACATTACCCTCCACATTCGGTAATTCCACATTATCTAATCTTAGCTGTTCACCAACTGTTTTGTAATGCTGTTTAATACGATGGAACGTCCAAATAATAATTGGTAAAAAGATAAACACTGGCCATACTTGAGGTAATTTTGTCACAAAAAACATCATGGCTACTATAAAAGAAATGATCGCTCCAACCGTATTGATCGTAAATTTAGCAAACCAACCTTTTGGCTTTTCACGCCACCATTTTCGCATCATTCCAGCCTGCGCTAAAGTAAACGGAATAAACACCCCTACTGCATAAAGTGGAATCAAATGCTCTGTTGTTCCATCAAATAAAAAGATTAAAACAATGGCAGCTAAACCAAGCATCATAATGCCATTTGAATAACCAAGTCGATCCCCGCGAATTTGGAATATTCTTGGGATAAATCCGTCCTTCGATAAATTGACAGCCAGTAAAGGAAATGCCGAATATCCTGTATTCGCAGCGAGTACTAATATCATCGCTGTTGTTCCTTGTACTATATAGTAAAAAATATTACGACCTACACTTGCCTCCGCAATTTGTGAGACAACCGTTTCTTTCGCATTTGGAGCAACTCCATAAAAATATGCTAGACTCACAATACCGATAAATAGCACTGCTAAAATACCGCCCATAGCCAGTAATGTTTTAGACGCATTTTTCGGCGCTGGATCTCTAAAATTTGGAATAGCATTTGAAATGGCTTCAACACCAGTCAAAGCTGAGCTTCCTGATGCAAATGCTTTTAATAATATAAATAAACTAATACCTGCAACTGGTGTACCGACCTTTGGATGTAACGCTGCAGGAACTTGCCCTGTTAGTACGTTATAAACCCCTACCCCGATTAACATTAGCATCACAATCACAAACAAATAAACTGGATACGCTAAAATGGATGCCGATTCTGTGACACCACGTAGGTTTAGAATCGTTAAACATATAACAAAAAACACAGCGATTACCACGTTATAGGGATGCAAACTTGGAAATGCCGAAGTAAGGGCATCTGTTCCAGCCGATACACTTACCGCAACTGTTAAAATATAATCGACAAGCAATGATCCACCTGCTACTAGACCTGCATTGACACCTAAATTTTCCCGAGAAACTACATATGCTCCGCCACCATGTGGATACGCATAAATAACTTGGCGATACGAGAAAATAAGTGCTGTCAGTAACACAACTACCCCAGCAGCAATCGGTAGAGAATACCAAAAGGCAACCGTACTTACCGTCATGAGTACAATTAAAATTTGCTCAGGTCCATACGCTACTGATGACAACGCATCAGAAGATAGTATGGCAAGTGCTTTTGTTTTACTAAGCTTTTGTTCCCCTAACGCATCAGATCTTAATGGTTTACCGATAATATAACGTTTTAATGAGGATTTCATATTCAACACCTTCTAGTTTCATAGAATGTGTTTCGCATTTCTAAATCGATTACACTTTAGCATAATCGGTTTTTGTGCCAATCACCGGGGCCTTGTTTTATAAAATGAAGATAAAAAAAATCTACAAGTCATCACTAAATAAGACTTGTAGACGCTCATTCGTCTGCCAAGCTCCACTTTTCTGCTCTTAACGCTTACGAGGTTAGCTGTCGGATTCGGGCCTGAGTAGCCCTACCCCTCAATAAATGAAGAGATTCACCCCAAGGATTACCTATGTAATCCAAAAAATTGGGTCCCCCGCGTCTAATTGCTTCAGCGATTTAGAAATTTGAAACTTATATAATGATGTCATATTACGCCTGTATTAAAAAAAAGTAAAGATGAAAAAAACGGTTACAAAAAATTTTTTTTACTTGATATTTCGAATATTTTAATTACGTCTCACTACCATACGTGTGGTTGACTTCCGTTCCAACTGGGCGCTTTCCTAGGAAGCCGCTTCGCTTGCATTTCAGGGTCACCTCTATGAATTCCCACCGAGTCGCCTAGCCTACTCTATCATTCCTCAACTTCGGCATGATTCTTTATTATTTGAAGAATAACGCTTTAACTTCTTTCAGCAAATGTTTTCTGTAGCGAAAGCAAAGCGGCAGCTACAGTAATTTTCTGTAGCGAAAGCGAAGTGTCAGCTACAGACGTTTTTTGTGCCGAAAACGTAGCGTAAGGTATAGATGTTTGGACAACCGCTGAAAAGTTACCTAAACCTGCCATTCATCTTACCACCTATAGAGGAGGGAGACACTTATAACTGCTGTCTCACTTTCGTTCCAATTGATGGAAGAAGTTAAAAGCCACCTTATAAGTATATTCCCTCTTTTAAAATGCCAAAGTACATTAATCCTTGGATCATTTTAAAATGAAGCGAATATTTTATTATGATGCTTCAATACATTATGATACACAAACAAAATCAAAGTCCTTCACTAAATTAAAAACATTTCGGATTTAGAAAAACATTGAGCAAACTCCTTCACATTTTCTTCTTCTAGCTATAAAATAAGAATATAACATTTTCCTCTAGGAAACTTTATTTCACTTGCGATACTCTTTGAAACGAGGGAACAATATGGTTTACAAACAAATGAATAAATCGTCCGCTGAGGCGGTTTTAGATGGAGATATAAAAGGTTGGCGACGAATCTTACCGTTTCTTGGCCCAGCCTTCATCGCAGCAGTCGCCTATATTGATCCAGGCAACTTCGCAACAAATATAACAGCAGGTTCACAATATGGATATTTACTACTGTGGGTAATCGCCTTTTCCAATTTAATGGCGGTGTTAATTCAATCCTTATCGGCAAAGCTTGGTATTGCGACAGGCAAAAATTTACCCGAAATAGCACGTGAAAATTTTTCTAGAAAAACTTCTATATTTTTATGGATACAGGCTGAATTGGTCATTATTGCAACAGACCTAGCAGAATTTATTGGTGCTGCACTAGGGCTGTACTTGTTATTTAACATTCCAATGTTGCCTGCAGCGCTTATTACCGCAGTCGGCTCATTTGCTATTTTAGAATTACAGCGCAGAGGTTTTAGAGCGTTTGAGGCAGGTATTTCTGGCATGGTGCTTATTGTCGTATTAGCGTTTGCATTCCAAACATTTTTGGCACAGCCAAATTGGGTCGATGTAACAATAGGCATGTTCACACCACGCTTTGATGGTATAGATTCTATTTTACTGGCAACAGGTATTTTAGGAGCAACTGTTATGCCACACGCTATTTACTTACATTCTTCACTAACTCAAAGTCGTATCATCGGCCGAAATGATGCTGAAAAAAAACGTATATTCCGTTTTGAATTTATTGATATTATCATCGCGATGATTGTCGCAGGCGCTATCAATATGAGTATGCTTATTATTGCTGCAGCAGTATTCCATACTCAAGGCGTAGTAGTTGAAGACTTAGATATCGCTTATAACGGATTAAAAGCAGCGCTTGGTCCGATGGCGGCCGTGTCCTTTGGCCTTGGGCTTCTTATTGCGGGTCTTGCTAGCTCTTCAGTTGGTACACTCGCAGGTGACGTTGTGATGCAAGGCTTCATTAGAAAGAAAATCCCACTCTATTTACGCCGTGCTATTACAATGCTACCTCCTCTGGTGATCATTGCATCCGGCGTTAATGCAACATATGCGCTTGTCCTAAGCCAGGTTATTTTATCCTTTGGTATTGCATTTGCTCTTGTACCACTTGTGATGTTTACAAGTAAACGTACCATCATGGGAAGCCTCGTCAACCATCGTATTACAACTATATTAGGATGGATTGTCGTGGTGATTGTAGTCGTTTTAAATCTTTATTTATTATGGCAAACGGTATTTGTTTAATAAAATGCCAGACACAAAGACCTTCATTTGGTTTTGTGTCTGGCATTTTTACATGTAAAGGGCCTTTTCAGAACGTGGGGTGATTTCCGTTCCAACTGGACGCTTTGTTGTTGCTGCCGCTTCGTTTCACTGCGCTTTCGCACAGTTAAAACATTGTTGCTGCCGCTTCGTTTCACTGCGCTTTCGCTACAGAAAATAATTGCTGAAAGAAAGTTAAATATCTATCTTCTCTATGTTTCGGAATGATAAATAGGCCACGCTTATACCGATAATAGCTAACGTGATTGGGATGAAAATAATATCATACAAACTGAAGTTACCCGTATTTGATGAAACAACCGATACAATTAATATAGATGATACAATCGTTGCCGGAACAGAGTATTTTTTCATACCAAAATACAATGGTATTAATGCGATGCATGATGCTGCAACTGCATTCATGATCACAACGGGAATTCGTTGTATTATGAAAGAGAACGACAATGTATCTGAAAGCAGTTGGAAACTCTCACTAACAGTACAAAAAACCGCTGTTATAAAAATAGTCGATAAAATAATTGCACAAAAAGTAAAAAGAACAACAATGGCTAGCTTTGAAACAATTAATTTTTTTCTACTTAATGGATACATAAATGCTACAGTGATGGTTTTATATTTGAATTCTCCAATAATGAATTTGGCGATTAACACACTAGCAAAAATAATAAACACTGCTCTTACACCAGAATCTATAAAGCCAAATGCCGCCTGATAATTTCTGAGATCTTGATCCCCTTCTACTTTAGCAATAAATATAAGCATAAATATAACACCTAGTAATATAAAATTTGCAAAAACAGCTTTTTTTATATATGAACCAATATGATATTTTTTCATTTCTAGACGCATTAAATTAAGCACTAACTACACCTCCATTGATTAACTTCAAGAAATAATCCTCTAATGAGCTTGTTTTTTTGCTAATGCCCTCAATTTCAATATCATGCTCAATCAATGTTTTAGATAGCACCTTTTGTGAAGCAGTCGAATCATAAATTCGAATGCAATTGTCATCCATTAGTTTGAAATTAGTAATATTTAATTTACTTTCTATAATAAAGGCAGCCTTTTGCCCATTATTGACAATCACTTCAATATAATCTGTTTGACTACGATTGACAGCGTCCATTGAAACTTCCTTAATCAATCTTCCATCTTTAATAACCCCAACTGTATCTGCCAATTGTTCAATTTCACCCAAAATATGACTAGAGATAATAATCGTAATTCCATACTCTTTACAAAGCATCTTGAATAGTTCTCGAAGCTCTTTAATGCCAACTGGATCTAGTCCATTAATCGGCTCGTCTAAAATAAGTAATTCCGGCTTAGTAATAATTGCACGCGCAATACCCAACCGTTGTTTCATTCCAAGAGAAAAGTCTTTTACACGCTTATTCTCCGTATTTGTTAATTTTACTAAATCTAGAACATGCGCAATCTCTTTCTTGTCATAATAGCCCATATATTCGCAATGTAATTCTAAGGTCTCCTTTGCTGTTAAATGTTCATAAAAAATCGGGTATTCAATAATCGTTCCCATCCTTTTCAGCACGTCGAATGAGCGGTCCATTAATTTTTCACCAAAGATTTCAATATCTCCACTCGTTGGCTTCGAAAGGTTTGTTAGCATTTTCATAACTGTCGTTTTTCCGGCCCCATTCGGACCTAAAAAACCGTATATCTCTCCCTTTTTCACATGCATAGTCACAGCAGAAACGACTTCTTTTCCTTCAAACACCTTCGTAAGCTGATTTGTTTTCACAATATATGTCATGTAGATCTCTCCCTTAAATTTAGCTATCCTTATTATAAAAAATGAAACTCTCTAATTTATTACTTGATTCTTACAAATTTCTTAAGCGCAGAAAAAAAGCCTGTAAAGCTATAAAATTGCCCTACAAGCATGACTGCTCAATATGTCATTCGTTTTAAAGAAACTGTAAAAATGGTCTTCTCATATGGGGTACTAGAAAGCTGGATGGAACCCTCCATTAATTCTACAAGACGTTTTGTAATGGTTAAGCCAAGGCCACTCCCTTGGAAGGATTTATTTCTGGAATCCTCAAGTGTATACATTCTCTCAAAAACATTATCAATATGATATTCGTCGATCCCCTGCCCACGATCCCAGACATCGATAAAAATATTTGTATCATCATTTCTTACTGTGAGCCCAATGATGTTTCCTACTGCCCCATAGGCAACTGCATTTGACAGTAAATTATTCAAAACCCTATCTAGCGCTTCTTCATTGCCATGTGCATATGCGGATATCCCTGGTATTGCTATATCGATTTCTAGTCCCATAGATGTGATCATATCGTAAAATGATAAAATATTTTTGCGGCAAATTTCACTTACATTAATTTTCGTCATTGGATAATCTGTATCTCCTGCCTCCAATTTTGCCAGGTCAAAAAATGTATGGATTATTTTCAATACTTCCAATGTTTTCGAATGAACGCCAGTGAGCAACCGTTGCCGCTCCTCTTCATTAAGTGATTGCTTAAGCTTAAGCATTTCCGTATAACCTAATACAACTGTTAAAGGCGTTTTAAGATCATGGGAAATATTAGACAACATCTTTTTCATAGAGCTTTCCATTTTTCGATGTGTCGCCAGTACTTTTTGGTTGTGGTCTAGCAACGCATTCATCGCAATTAATAGCTGCTGTAATTCATGATTAGCTGTCGATACTAAAATCTTCTCGCTCGATTGTTCATTAATGATTGCTTGCAGTTTTTGATGCATGTATTGAATCATAGCGTTCTGTTGTTTTTTTGCTCTCACCTGAAAAATAATAATACCTACAAGTAACACAATCATCAGTAATAGTAATATCATCATCTGTTTATCCTTCAAATTTATAGCCGATTCCCCAAAGTGTTTTAATATATAGAGGATTGGATGGATTGTCTTCAATTTTTTCGCGTAATCTTCTTATATGTACATTAATAATATTTTCATCCCCATAGTAAGCATCATTCCAAATCAATTGATAAATTTGCTGCTTTGTAAAAACTCGGTTACGATTTGTCACGAATAATTTTAAGATGCCAAATTCCTTTGATGTGAGCTTTATTTGCTGTCCATCCTTCTCAACTGAAAAATTAACAAGGTCAATCGATAAGTTGGCTATCTCGACAATATCTTTCTTCTCCTCTACTTGACTGGAGTATTTTGTAGCTCTACGAATTGCGGCCTTAACACGTGCCGAAAATTCCAGCATCGAAAATGGCTTCGCGATATAATCATCTGCCCCTAATCCTAATCCTAACGCTTTATCGACATCACTATCCTTGGCTGACATAATGATAATTGGAAGTGATGCTTGCTCTCGTATAATCTTTAAAACTTCTAATCCATTAAGTTTCGGAATCATAATATCCAAGATCACTAAATCAAAAGAATTATTTAAACAATTTTGTAATGCTTCTTCTCCATTTTCTGCAGAGGTGACAAGGAATCCCTCCATCGTTAAATAGTTTTCCACCATTTCACGAATAGCATCGTCATCTTCTACTAGTAAAATATGCTTTTGCACTATCATGCACCTCTTCCTAACATAAAGTAGTCTATATATGACTTGCCATTTCTATGTATCATCACCACAACGAGGGGTTGATTTCCGTTCTGGCTGGCGCTTTTGTTGCTGTCGCTTCGCTTTCGCACAGAAAAAACATTTGTTGCTGTCGCACAGATAACATTCGCTACGCTCCAGGGTCTCATCTGTGACGCTAATCCCAAAGGAGTCGTCCAGCCTCCACTCCATTTTATAACAAATTTATTACCCAAAATTTGGCGATGTGTTATTTATCTATCAGTTTACCATATTAAGGTTGTGCACCAAAAGTGGGGGACGATTTGAGAAACTAAAGTTCTCGCCAGTAATGTTATCTGAAGACCTTTAAAATACATAATTTGTAATACCGTCTATTAATTGGTATGTTTTCGGTAATAATCAAAATTAATTTAGAAAGGGCTGAAGAAATGACTTTTAGAAGGAATTACGGGTTTTTTTCTATAATATTTTGTATTATCGGGTTGTTATTGTTTTATGCTAGTTCATTAAGTGCAAATGGCATTTTCGGGATTTACTTTTATTTAGGTGCTCTACTTTGGGTAATGTGTATATATTTTGGGATATCTGGAATTCGAACAAAACAAACAGGTATTTCTAAATATTTAGGATTACTCATCATTTTACTTGTTCTTGTCATCTACGGATCGATGATTGCAATTATGGGGATAAGAGGTTTTGGCGCTTAAAGATTAATCGTTCACTTGGTGTATTTTGATTGTACGTCTAGAATTACAAATTTATTATTTAACTAAAAAAATTGCCCTGCAAGTCATTTTCTATGACTCACAGGACAGTTTTATTTTTTATTGTTCGACTTTTAAATCACAATGCTCTAATGGAAGCATTTTTGTTTTATGCTTAATTTTATAGCCCAACCATAACAGTAAAAACAGTGGAATACCGATATATGAGACAAGGACTCCGTACCAATCTATTGTTTCACCCATAAAGGCACTGTAGTTTTGTCCAATAACAACAATCATACAAACCGTAAAGGCAAATAGCGGGCCGAATGGGAATAGCCTTGCTTTATACGGCAATAATTTCGGATCTAAGCCTTGTACCTCGAATGCTCGACGGAAACGGTAATGGCTAAATGCAATACCTAACCAGGCAATGAAGCCAGACATCCCTGAAGCATTTAGAAGCCACATATAGACTACACCATCACCAAAGAATGAAGCTAAAAATGCTAGGCAGCCTATAGCTAAAGTCGCCAGTAATGCGTAAATCGGGATACCTCGACGGCTTAGTTTAGTGAAAATTTTCGGTGCATGTCCATCTACCGCTAATTGCCAAAGCATACGTGACGATGCGTAAAGCCCTGAATTCCCTGCTGACAGCATTGCCGTTAGAATGATTGCATTCATCAATGATGCAGCAAAGGCAATTCCTAAACGATCGAACACCAGTGTAAATGGTGAAACAGCAATATCTTCTGATAATAAACGTGCGTCTGTAAAGGGAATCAGCATCCCAATTGCAGCAATCGCTAAAATATAGAATAAAAGAATTCGCCAGAAAACAGACTTAACGGCTTTCGGAATATTTTTACCAGGGTCATCCGTTTCACCTGCTGTTATTCCAAGTAACTCTGTCCCTTGGAACGAGAATCCAGCAGCTAAGAAAATACCAAATGTAGCAAGGAGACCTCCGTGGAATGGTCCATCACTAATGAAGAAATTCGTAAAGCCTACAGGAGCTTGTCCTCCTAAAATACCAAAAATCATAAAAAAACTGATGATAATAAAAATGATTACTGTTACAACTTTTATCATTGCAAACCAATATTCACTCTCACCATAGCTTTTTACCGATAATAGATTGAACGTTAAAACTACAGCAATAAATAAAACAGTCCAAAGTGCTGATGAGCTATCTGGGAACCAATATTTCATAATTAATGAGACTGCAGAAATTTCCGCTGCAATTGTAATTGCCCAGTTGTACCAGTAGTTCCAACCAAGTGCAAAACCTAAAGCTGGATCTACAAATTTTGTAGCATACGTACTAAAAGAGCCTGATGATGGCATATAAGCTGCCATTTCTCCTAAGCTCGTCATTAGAAAATACACCATGATACCGATTAATGCATAAGCGAGTAGTGCACCACCAGGGCCTGCTTGCGCAATGGCACCACCACTAGCTAAAAACAGTCCTGTACCGATTGTACCGCCTAATGAAATCATTGTAATATGACGGCTTTTTAATTCTTTTTTCAGCTTCGGTGCTTTATGACCGAGCTGATTGACTTTTATTTCACTCACGATATAGCTTCCTTCCTTTTTTAAGAGGCGAAAAAAATGCCATCACATGAACGTTGCTGTGATGGCTAAGTAAATCCTCTGTTCCTTCAAAATGATAGCTCAACACGTTGTTCAAACGTGACAGTTCTGTTCCTTTCGGAGACAGCCCCAGCATAAGGTTTTCAAGTCCCCTCACACTTCGGCAGTATTTCCTTTCAGCTAATTTCTCTAATGCTTGTCATTTCCATTAACATACTCTTAAATACCGCGACCTCTACCTCAATACAAACATGAGGCATTAAATATTAAATTTATGATGGATATTATTTTAACATACGACCTATGGCATTTCAATATATCGATTAATATTCTATATTTTACGAATTTTCCACTATTTTTATTTGTATGATAAAGTGGTATAGTGATTCAATCAAATTGTTCTACCCAGGGGGGATTTATTTGACTACTCATGAACATACCGATACTTATCCTAGCAGAAAAATTAACTGGAAAGGCACAACCTTATTACTCGTTATCGGAGTAATTTGTATTGCCTCGACATTACGGATGCCGCTAACAGTTGTTGGACCAATTATTTCCTTTATTCGTGAAGACCTCGGCATATCCAATATACTAGCAGGCTTTCTAACAACGATCCCATTGCTAGCATTTGCAATCATTTCACCATTCGCTCCAGTTGTCGCACGTAAAGTTGGATTAGAATTAACATTATTTTTATCAACTGTTCTTTTAGGGGGAGGGATTGTACTACGCTCCCTTGGCACAACTAGTTTACTCGTATTTGGTACGATGCTAATTGGTATAGCCATTTCATTCGGTAATGTACTAATTCCAGGATTACTTAAATTGAAATTTCCCTATCACGTAGGTTTACTTATGGCATTTTTCACAATGTCGATGAATTTGACGGCTGGACTCGGTGCTGGCATTAGCTATCCTGTTGCCAATTCATCACTTGGTTGGCAAGGTGCACTGGCAATCTCACTTGTTCTTGTGGTGTTAACCATTGTAATTTGGATTCCACAGTTGAAATTTAATAAGCCTGAACCGACTGTTAAGACTACGAAAGAACGTACAGCATTATGGAAATCACCTGTTTCTTGGGCAGTGGCGGGAGCTATGGGATTTCAGTCATTATTATTCTACACAACTGCCGCTTGGATTCCTGAAATATATATATCACAAGGCTTAGCTGCAGATCGTGCAGGCTGGATGTTTTCCATCATGCAATTTTCACAAGTTCCAATGGCTTTAGCTGTGCCTATTTTCGCTAGTAAAATGACATCTCAACGTCCTCTCGTATTAATGTTTACGGTATTTTACTTAGTTGGCTTTATCGGAGTAGTGATGGAATGGACAAGCCTCGCTGTACTGTGGATGGTGCTACTAGGCTTAGCAGGGGGAGCTTCATTCTCATTAGCGATGATGTTCTTTACACTACGTACCCGTACAGCTTTTGAGGCAGCCGATTTATCAGGTTTTGCACAATCATTAGGATATTTATTAGCCGCAATCGGCCCAATCTTATTTGGTTATTTGCATGATTTATTTGGTGGCTGGAATATCGCTGGTTGGTTATTTGTTATCGTAGTATTGATACTTTTCTTATGTTCATTCAAGGCTTCTAAAAATGAATATGTAAATTAAAAAAGGCAGCTCATGATCTTATTCCAGCGGATGTTTAGACACCCGCTGAAATAGATCAATTATGCCTCGGCATAATTGCGTCCGGAATCGGCTTTGTGCTTGCACAAAGAACTCCTTTCCGATTCCGTGACATCCGCCGGAGGCTTTAACTTCTTACAGCGGATGTTTGGACACCCGCTGTAAGAAGTTAAAGTGAGCTGCCTTTCTCTACTAATAAGGTGGTTTCTGATAAAAATAGTTCGGTGTATTGTAAACATTAACATAAGGTTTATGGTAAATATGAGTTGTAGCTGGTGAAAGAGGTGGAATCAGCCACGTCCAATTGCCTGTAACCTCACGATCCACTGCTGCTTCTGTTTCTTCAAACAATTTAAATTGCTGTGCAGCTGTATGATGATCTACAATGCTCACACCATCGTCTTTAAAGGAATGTAGAACGGCAATATTCAGCTCAACTAATGCTCGATCACGCCATAGAGAAGCCTGTTTGGTTGTATCAAGGTTGAAAATTTCTGCTATAGCGGGCAGCATATTATAACGCTCATGATCTGCTAAATTACGTGCCCCAATTTCTGTACCCATATACCAACCATTGAATGGGGCTGTCTCAAAATCGATACCTGCCATTTGGAAGCGCATGCTCGAAATAATCGGCACTGCATACCATTTTAATCCTAGCTTCTCTACTTGAGGAGATTCAGGATGACGAATCGGTACCTCTAGTACATATTCGCCAGGGATAGTAAACACTTGTGGTTCCCTTCCATCCACCTGTACAACGAGCGGAAGCACGTCAAATGCTGTTCCCTTACCTTGCCAGCCAAATGACTCACATACTTTTGTAAACTCAACAGAATGTGGATCACCAACGATTCCAGATTCCGTTTCATAGCCAGCATAACGGATTAGCTGATGATTCCATACACGAACTCGCCCCGGTGCAAAAATCGTTATTGTTGGACGAATTTTCCCATCATTCGTTGCATATTGAATATGCTCAAGCAATGCGTTGAAAATATCCTCTTCTTTTGAGATATCTCGGGCATCAACAACATGCAGCGATTGCCAAAACAATCGACCAATACACTTATTACTATTGCGCCATGCTACTCGTGCGCCAAAGATTAATTCTTCCGTTGTCGGTATATATTCGCCTGCTGTTTTAATTTGCTGTAATTTATTTTCTAGCCATGTTTTAGACTCATTTTGCTCTACTAGATAAAGTTCTAAAAACCGCTGTACTTCATGTAAATTCATATTGAATTCCTCCATCTACCCTCATATTAGAGGAATGGAACTATAATCACCACGAAAAAATCTGCTAGAAAACATACATATTTTATATATGAAATACTTTGTTCAATATTTTATATCCTTTCTTCCATGTTTCTAAAACTAAAATTATTTATGGATTAGGGTTCCTATTTTGAGTAGACATTATAAAAATTAGGGGAAATTATAGAGGAAAAAACTATAGAGTATAGATTTGCTATTATAACGTTTTTTTATTCCGAAGTAGGTAATACACGAGACATTTTCAGCCACATTTGCAATTTTGTTTATCATTGTTACTACCTTCGCAGTATTAACGAATGGTGATCTTTGTTTGTCAGTATAGTTGGCATAAAAAAAGCATGTTGCACAAACGTGCAACATGCTTGATGACCCGTACGGGATTCGAACCCGTGTTACCGCCGTGAAAGGGCGGTGTCTTAACCACTTGACCAACGGGCCTTGGCTCCGAAGGCAGGACTCGAACCTGCGACAACCTGATTAACAGTCAGGTGCTACTACCAACTGAGCTACTTCGGAATAATGGTGGGCCTAAATGGACTCGAACCATCGACCTCACGCTTATCAGGCGTGCGCTCTAACCAGCTGAGCTATAGGCCCATTATTTTTTGGAGCGGGTGATGAGAATCGAACTCACGACATCAGCTTGGAAGGCTGAGGTTTTACCATTAAACTACACCCGCAGATGGTGGGTCAGGACGGAATCGAACCGCCGACACTTAGAGCTTCAATCTAATGCTCTACCAACTGAGCTACTGACCCGGAAAAATGGAGGAGGTAGAGGGATTCGAACCCCCGCGCGGTGTTACCCGCCTGTCGGTTTTCAAGACCGATCCCTTCAGCCAGACTTGGGTATACCTCCGGAAAATATATAAATGGTGGAGCCTAGCGGGATCGAACCGCTGACCTCCTGCGTGCAAGGCAGGCGCTCTCCCAGCTGAGCTAAGGCCCCAACAATCAGGAAAGATGGTCGGAATGACAGGATTCGAACCTACGACCCCTTGGTCCCAAACCAAGTGCTCTACCAAGCTGAGCTACATTCCGATACTATTAGGCTTTTTTGGCGCGCCCGACAGGAGTCGAACCCATAACCTTCTGATCCGTAGTCAGACGCTCTATCCAATTGAGCTACGGGCGCATAATTTTTATAAAAACATGATGAGCCATGAAGGACTCGAACCTTCGACCCTCTGATTAAAAGTCAGATGCTCTACCAACTGAGCTAATGGCTCATATTAATATTAAGAAATGAATGGCTGGGGTACTAGGATTCGAACCTAGGCATGACGGAATCAAAATCCGTTGCCTTACCGCTTGGCTATACCCCAATTATTAAATGGGGCGACTGATGGGAATCGAACCCACGAATGCCGGAACCACAATCCGGTGCGTTAACCACTTCGCCACAATCGCCACTATATGTAATCACAGCAGTGTTTGATAACGAGTACCTCGAAACCTGGCAGGGGCAGTAGGAATCGAACCCACACCAAAGGTTTTGGAGACCTCTATTCTACCGTTGAACTATGCCCCTATTAAATAAAACTGGTGGAGGGGGACGGATTCGAACCGCCGAACCCTAAGGAGCGGATTTACAGTCCGCCGCGTTTAGCCACTTCGCTACCCCTCCATGGATGGTGCCGGCGATAGGAGTCGAACCCACGACCTACTGATTACAAGTCAGTTGCTCTACCAACTGAGCTACACCGGCATAAAAATGGCGGTCCCGACCGGGATCGAACCGGCGATCTCCTGCGTGACAGGCAGGCATGTTAACCGCTACACCACGGGACCATTTTGGTTGCGG
>NZ_JBIVCA010000032.1:0-37489 GCF_044746345.1 Lysinibacillus sp. NPDC086135
GGATCAAACTCTCCATAAAAAGAAATTTGATTAGCTCAAATTGTTTTGCTGGCATCATGTTTGATGTCCAAAATTTTGTTTCGTTCACTAACTCAAGGTTAGCTAGTAAAAACTTTATTGATTACGTTTTGCTTGTTCAGTTTTCAAGGTTCATGTCATTATCTTGTAGCGACAACTTTTATATCATACAATATAAAATTTTGTATGTCAACAAGTTTTTAAAAAATATTTGGAGCGGGTGATGAGAATCGAACTCACGACATCAGCTTGGAAGGCTGAGGTTTTACCATTAAACTACACCCGCATGGTAAATTGTATTTATTTAAAATGGCGCGCCCGACAGGAGTCGAACCCATAACCTTCTGATCCGTAGTCAGACGCTCTATCCAATTGAGCTACGGGCGCATAATATATAAATTCATAAACTGACTTGGTGCGGCCGAGAGGACTTGAACCTCCACGGGGTTGCCCCCACTAGGCCCTCAACCTAGCGCGTCTGCCGTTCCGCCACGACCGCATTCAATTAGGAACTTTTTTTATTATACTACGACAATTCAAAAAGTCAACCTTTTTTCTTAAAATGATGAGCCATGAAGGACTCGAACCTTCGACCCTCTGATTAAAAGTCAGATGCTCTACCAACTGAGCTAATGGCTCAAATTAAGATATGAATGGCTGGGGTACTAGGATTCGAACCTAGGCATGACGGAATCAAAATCCGTTGCCTTACCGCTTGGCTATACCCCAATAAGTGGCGGTCCCGACCGGGATCGAACCGGCGATCTCCTGCGTGACAGGCAGGCATGTTAACCGCTACACCACGGGACCAATATTACTATACTTTTATGAATTAAAATAACAAAATGACCCCTACGGGATTCGAACCCGTGTTACCGCCGTGAAAGGGCGGTGTCTTAACCACTTGACCAAGGGGCCATGGCTCCGAAGGCAGGACTCGAACCTGCGACAACCTGATTAACAGTCAGGTGCTACTACCAACTGAGCTACTTCGGAATAATTCATATTTTATCGTCGTTATCTTGTCGACTTTTACTATTATAGAGACATCTATAATGAACGTCAACCCTTTTTTATTATTTTTTTCATTCCACTAGTTTTAAACGTCCTAAACACTTGCTACAACAGTATTTTCCCACATTCATTCTAATTTTTCTTACATATAATTGTTGGCATTTTACACATGTATATGTATAAAGGCGACGTTGTTTTTTCTGAGATATTTTAGAGATTTGCAATACTGAGCAAAAACGAGGAGCGTTCACTTTTATTAATAGCTCTCGAAAATCTTTGTCTCGATGCTGATACCCTTTGCCTTCCAAGTGTAAATGATAATGACATAATTCGTGTCGAACTATACCTTCTATTTCGCTAATACCATACAATTCATAAGCTTTTGGATTAACTTCAATATTATGCGATTGCAAAAGATAACGTCCACCTGTTGAACGTAGCCTTGAATTAAAATATGCTCGATGCATGAATGGCTTCTGGAAACTTTCTAATGATATTCGACTAACAAGACTTTGTAGTTCCTCATTGTTCATAGCTATATCACCTCTAACAATAAGATACCACACTGCGTAGTATAGACAGTGTGGTATTTATTTATCCCGCATTAACGGATAGTAATTTATCTGTACCGAAAGCGAAGCGTCTGCTACAATTACGCCAATGCAAAATTAATTACGCTTCAATAGTTTGATCTTTAGGTGGTAGCATCGTTAGTGAAATGCGCCCTTTTTTGACATCTATTTGTTCTACCCAAACCGTCACAATGTCACCGAGAGCAACAACCTCTAATGGATGTTTAATACGTCTTTTTTGTAACTTTGAAATATGCACAAGCCCATCCTGCTTCACGCCAATATCTACAAACGCTCCAAAATCAACTACGTTTCTCACTGTACCTTGCAATTCCATCCCAACTTGTAAATCTTCCATTTTTAATACATCTGTTTTCAGCAGAGGCTGAGGGAATGCATCGCGTGGATCGCGACTTGGTTTCATTAATGTATCCACGATATCCTGAATTGTGACAACTCCAATATCTAAAACTCCACTTAATTTTTCTACATCTAATTTTGCAATAGCCTCCTCTGCCTTCTGCATCCCAAGCTCTTTTTTATCAATTTGTGCTACCTTTAAAATCTGCTCGGCTACACTATAGCTTTCAGGGTGAATGCCCGTAGCGTCAAATGCATTTTTTGCTTCTGGAACACGTAAGAAACCAATTGCTTGTTCATATGTTTTAGCACCAAGTCGTGGAATTTTCTTTAGTTGAGCACGTGTAGTAAATTGTCCAGTTTCCTCTCGTACCTTCACAATATTCTCCGCAACCGTTTTAGATAATCCAGAAACGTATTGCAGTAGGGAAGCTGAAGCTGTATTAACATCAACACCGACTTGGTTTACAGCTGTCTCTACTATAAATGTTAAGGACTCCGTCAATTTCTTTTGAGAGACATCATGCTGATACTGACCTACTCCAACTGCTTTAGGCTCAATTTTAACTAACTCCGACAACGGGTCTTGCAAACGACGCGCAATAGAAACCGCACTACGCTGTTCTACCTGTAAATCAGGAAACTCTGCACGGGCAATTTCAGACGCTGAATAAACAGATGCCCCTGCTTCATTGACAATAACGTAGGCCGTATCAGTTTCAAGCTCATTCAATACATCTGCTATAAACTGTTCTGTTTCGCGTGAGGCAGTACCATTACCAATAGCAATTATAGTTATTGGGTATTTTGCTAAAATCTCTTTCACAACCGCTTTCGATTTTGCTACATCTGGCTTTGGCGGATGTGGATAAATGGCTGTAACCTCTAACATTTTCCCAGTTTCATCTACAACAGCTAACTTACAACCTGTACGGTACGCCGGATCAACACCCAATACATACTTCCCTTTCATTGGAGGCTGTAATAAAAGATTACGCAAATTTTCAGAGAAAATGTGGATAGCCTGAGTCTCTGCCTTTTCAGTAAGTTCATTTCGTAACTCTCGTTCTATAGAAGGCTGAATTAAACGCTTGTACGAATCCTCAATCGCTAACTTCACCTCGGCAATTGCGGGTGAAGAACCTGTTGCAGGAATCCATTCCTTCCACATAATCATCAATACTCGATCTATTGATACATGAATCGCTACTTTTATTATTTCTTCTTTCTCACCACGATTTACAGCTAAAATACGGTGTGGAACAATACGATTTACTGGCTCTTCATATTCGTAATACATTTCGAAAACGTTTTTGTCGTCTGCCTCTGCATTCTTGACACTTGTTACGAGTACTCCATCTTTCCAGGAATACGTACGAATTTTTTCACGGATTGCCGCTTCATCAGCAAAGCGCTCAGCTAAAATATCTCGAGCCCCAGCTAGCGCATCCTCTACATTAGCAACTTTCTCCTCATCTACGAAAGCCATTGCTAATTGTTCTAAAGCATCACTACGATACTCTAATAAAAGATCTGCAAGAGGTTCTAACCCTTTTTCTTTCGCTATCGTTGCCTTTGTTCGGCGTTTTTGTTTATAAGGTCGATATAAATCCTCTACACGCTGTAAAACAGTTGCTGCTTGAATAGCTTGTTCTAATTCAAGTGTTAGTTTATCTTGCTCCTGAATTAATCGTATAACCTCTTCTTTGCGTTGTTCAAGCTGCTGTATGTAGTGATAACGATCCTCTACAGCTTTAATCTGTACCTCATCAAGGGACCCAGTAGCTTCTTTTCGATAACGTGCAATAAATGGCACGGTATTTCCTTCTTCTAATAATTTAATAACAGCATCAGCTTGACCTGGCTTAATAGCTACATCCTTTGCAATGAGTTGTAATATTTGCTTTTGTTCCACATCATCACTACCTTTTTCTTTTCATTTTACCATTACACTTTACTAAAATTGCAAAAAAATAGTCTACTCTAAAAGAAGAGTAAACTATTCAATCAATTATACTTTAGCAAAATTGTGTCTGGAACAGCCACCTCGCCCCAAAAATTTCAGAGCGAAACACCATCACTTACTAAGATAAATTCCTGTAACTTTTTTATTGCCTTCCTTTGTATTCTTGATACATGCATTTGAGAAATCCCTAATCGTTCCCCAACTTCATTTTGAGTGAGTTGTTCTAAATATGTAAGCTGAATTATCTCTCTTTCTCTCTCATCTAAAATACTCATAGCGTCAGAAACAATCATTCTTTTATTAGTCAATTCAAAGCCATCATCTTCTTTACCCATCATATCTAATAACGTTACTGTGCTACCGTCAGAATCTGACTCTACTGAGTGATCCATAGAAAGAGCATGATAACTACGGCTCATCTCCATAGCCTCTAAAACCTCTTCTTCTTCCACTTCTAATTGATCCGCGATCTCCTTAATAGATGGAGAACGCTGCAACTCAATTATCAACGCTTCCACTGTTGCTTTAATGCGCGGCCCTAGTTCTTTTATTCGCCTTGGTACATGAACATCCCAAGTTTTATCACGTAAAAAGCGCTTAATTTCCCCAACAATCGTTGGTACAGCAAATGCTTCAAAGCTCCAACCAACATTAGGATTAAAACGTCTAATTGCACCTAGCAACCCCAGCATACCTACTTGAGCAATATCATCATAATGAGATTTACCATTCGAATATTTGCGTGCAATGGACTCAACTAAATATTGATAATGCATCACTAAATTTGTTAGTGCTTCATCATCCTCTGTTAATTGATACAACGCAATCCACCTTAATATATCTTCCTTGGACGAAGTTTTATGTGGTGATTCTTTCGACATTTTTTTCCACCTGCTCTCTAGCAACATACTTTGTCATGAAAACAGTTACGCCACCATCGTTATTTATCATCACCTCATCCATCAAAGTTTCCATTAAATAAAGCCCTAAACCACCTTCTCGTAGACCCGCAATCCCCTCTTCAGGATGATACGGACCAACTTTCGACTTGATTTCCTCAAAATTGAAACTACTGCCGTAATCTGCAATCATCATTTCTATTTTATTTTCATACAAAGCGCAACCAATGACGATTTCTCCTTCTTCTTCGTCCTTATATGCATGATGTACAACATTCGTTACCGCTTCACTTGCTGCAATTTTTAAATCCTCAATATCATCATAATTAAACCCAACACGACTAGCTAAGCCAGAAACCGTCAATCGAATCACACTGACAAATTGCGGTTTTGCAGGAACCCTTATCTCAATATAATCAAATTCCTTCATCTTCGTAATTCCACCTTTTTATCAGTTTCAATATCCATTAAATCGCTTAAACCAGTAATTTCAAACAACCTTTGTAATCTATTCGACAAACCTACAAGTTTAACTTTTCCATTTTCACGTAACGTTCTTTTATAAAAGGCAACAAAAATACCTAACCCTGTACTATCCATATAATTGACTTTTGATAAATTAAGTACTATTTCTAATCCTTCAGTAATTTTCACTGCCTCTAATTCCTCCCTAAGACGTGAAGCAGTATAAGTATCTATTTCGCCCTCAATAAATCCGTATAATTTATTATCTAGTTCTTTAAAGTGTATCGACATATCCATACAGCACACCTCCACCATATTTGTTAACTCTATTCCCGTAATTACAAAGGTTGAAACCCTATTTTTTTATAATCACAACTGTAAAATCATCAGATAGTTTAAAATCCTGTATTTCTTCAATTTGTTTATAAAGGAGATTACATAATTGTTGAGCTGATAAGTATTTATTTTCCAATAATAGCGATGTAATGACCTTTCGTGAATTCATTTCATCATGCGTTCTGAATTCCGTAACACCATCCGTCATCATTATTACGATATCATTTTCTTCTAAAACAATTTCTTTGTACGAATATTTCGTTTCTGGTAACACCCCAAGTAATAATCCTGTCGATTCCAAAGGAAAAAATTGATTATGTTTAGCGCAATAATGGAGAGCCGGTTCGTGACCTGCAGAAGCATAAGAAAAAATGCTCTTTCGCATATCCAAGCAACCGTAAAACATAGAAACGAACATACTGTCGTCTACACTCTTTTCAATTACTCGATTGATGACCTCTAATACATATGAAGGATCTTTATATGCATGTTCTAACGTTTCAAGACCGTATTTCACCATTGACATACATAATGCAGCGGGAACACCTTTACCTACCACATCTGTCACAGCTACACTCAAATAATCCTCTCGATTGTATAAAAAATGTACATAATCTCCATTCATCTTCCGTTTGGGAATAGATATCATTCCTATATCAATACTTGCAAGTTGTGGTACGTCTGTTTTAAGTAATGTTTTCTGAATGTTTGTAGCGATTTTCATTTCCATTTCATACTCTGCTTGTTTTTGTAATAAACTTTGGTGCTCCCTATGAGCCATTCCATAATGCACCATAACCTCGATAAGAAAATCATATGCAAGCTGTTCTTCACTCATTCTACGTGGAAATAGTTTCTCAACTGCGTTTTTATGAACACTGACAACATCCTCTGGAGGTATATTCTTTTGGATTACCTGGCGAGTGAAATTTTGAGCAATATACAAATTCTTTTCAGTTTGATCGGTCATATAATCCGCCAAAATCTTTTTATATTGAGATTCTAAATGTTCCAAAAATTTCACATCCTAACGCTGCCATTTTTCAGCTCTTATCGTTGTTCCTTCTCCCATAACCGATTGAATAACCATATTGTCCATCAATCGATTAACGCCTGGTAAACCTGCACCGAGCCCTCCCGAAGTGGAGTAGCCATCCTCCATCACTTTCCGAACATCGTCTATTCCTGGGCCCTGATCAGTTGCAATAACAATTATTTTCTTCTCAGTGTCTGTTTCAACTTTTTCAATTTCAATGACACCTATCCTTGCATATAAATATATATTTCGGGCTAGTTCACTTATAGCTGTGGTGATTCGTGCCTGATCAACAGTGTCAAATCCAAGCGCCTTCGCTTCGTCACGCCCCAGTTGTCTCGCTGCTACTATATCCCACTCAGTAATAATTTCAACCGAAGACTTAATTGTCACTGTTGCCCCCCCAATTCCTTTCGGAGTTATACTCTTACACTTTAATTTTTCAGATCAGCTTATCAATTTTTACCATGGCGTAATTGCACTGTTGCTACAAAAACATTTATCGTTGTTGTTGCGTCGCTACGTTAACACTACGCTTTCGCACAAACAAACACCCGTTGCTGAACGAAGATAAAGTTCTACTTATATTTTCTTAATTCTCTCGATATTTTTTCAAAAATCTATTCAAAATATAGATCTTGAGTATATCTTAAATCTATTAATACCATTTTTGAATAACGATTTCAATTTATGGTAATAAAGTATTTGAGAGTACAGTACCAATTTCGCCTTGGCGTAATTGTTGCTGTCGCTTCGCTTTCGCACAGAAAACATTTGTTGCTGTCGCTTCGCTTTCGCACAGAAAACATTACTGAATAAAAATAAATAAGCATCGAGATGAAAATCCATCTCGATGCCACTATACACATATGTATATCAAAATTTAACAAGCCCTAAACTAATCATCAATGCACCATCAACTTTTTCCATCAACGCATGGTCAAGTTGTGTAATACGATCTGTCAATCTTGACTTATCAATCGTCCGCACCTGCTCAAGCAGAATAACCGAATCACGTTCAAAACCATACTTTTCAGCATTAATTTCAACGTGTGTCGGTAATTTTGCTTTTTGAATCTGTGCAGTGATAGCTGCGATGATGACAGTCGGACTAAATCGATTGCCAATATCATTTTGAATAATCAGCACCGGCCTTGTGCCCCCTTGCTCGGACCCAACTACCGGCGATAAATCTGCAAAAAAAACGTCACCACGTTTTACATTCAAAGTGTCATCCCCCGCTAACGAGACGCTCCACCGTATGTTGTGCTTCATATTCTGCATGCAAGCATTCACTTGCAATACTCAGATTTATATGAGACATTTCAACATATCCTTTCATCATAGCTTCCCGTATTTGATTTGGTTGCTCCTGCATTAAAACTTTGCGCGACAAAATACGCGCAAAAGATTCACTCTCAATTACTTCCTTTGTTTGTAGAAACAGTCTATCCTGAACAGCAATTGTAGCTTCTCTTAACTTTTTCTCGTACACAGCAAGCACCTCCAACGGAACCATCCACTTTTCATTACTACCCATTCTACCATTGAAAGATATTGTTGAAAAGACACGAAATGACAAAATATCTGACAATTTAAAGTCCAAGTTGTAAAAATATGTAGGTTGTCGAAGGTATATGCCGATTAATTCACCTTGCAATTCATCACAAAATATGAATGACTCAGCTTCTTAGTAAATCTTTTATATTGTTATTTACCAAGTTGTTTAGTGTTTAAATATAATATTCATTTATCCTAATTTAAACCTTAAGTACTTTTTTAGATTGAATCTACAGATTAAATGTATACTCTAGGAACTCTCGCTGTAATAATGCATGGTACTTCATAATTAATGGTTTCAAGCTTTGCTGCCCATTCATTCATTGAAATAACATCATGTCCTTGACGACCAATGAGTGTTACTTTCTCACCTATAGCATATGCTTTAGGCAAGGCAACCATACATTGATCCATACAAATTCGTCCAACAATCGGCATTCTTTGTCCATCAATTAGTACTTCTTGTCCACCTAATTTACGAATTACTCCATCAGCATAGCCTACTGGTATTGTTCCTATCCACATATCCGAAGGAGCCTCAAAAGTAGCTCCATAGCCTACCGAATCACCTGCTTGTAACTGTTTCACATGAACAAGCTCACTCTCAAGCGAAAACGCTGGCTGTAACGGAAATGGTAAAATACCTTCTACATAAGAAGATGGTGATAATCCATACATCGATATTCCATATCTAACAGCATCAAATTGTAAATGCGCATCTTTTACTAAAGATGTAGCCGTGTTTGATGCATGCACAAGTCTAGGTTTTTCAGGCAATGTAGTTACACATTTCTCAAAAAATTGTACTTGTCTATCAAAGTATGAAGTATCCTCCTCATCCGCAGTCGCAAAATGTGTAAATATCCCATCAAGCTCCACATTCACTGTATTCTGTATTGTTTGATATAGATCCAATAAATCTTGCTCTGAACGAACGCCAATTCTGCCCATTCCGCTATCTACTTTAATATGTAGTCGTAAAGGTTTTGCTTCATTAGCTAAGAAAGGTGCTGCTTGCTGTACCCATTCACTTGCAAATGCCGTAAGAATAATGCGCTGCTGGGCAGCATATGGTGCAAATGAAACTGGAGAGGCACCTAATATTAGTATGTCTGGCTCTTCAAAATGTGCTCGAATATGTAATGCTTCGTCGGGCGTTGCCACTGCAAGCATTGTTGCACCTGCCTCAAGTGCTGCTTTTGCAACGGCTACATCTCCGTGACCGTATGCATTTGCCTTTACGACAGCTATAATTTGAACATTTGGTCGAAGTAGCTTTTTCAAATTTTTTACGTTTTGTTGAATTGCTTGTAAGTCTACTACTGCTTTAGTTGGTCTAAAATATTGCTGTGTCTCCATTAGAATACCCTCTTTATTTTTTATTAAAACAATATGTATTGAATAAATTTCCTTTTATACGCTATTTTTACATATATTATTCTATTTTAAACTAATTTCCTTTAACTTTTATCATATATGACTTAACAACTTCTAAACAGTGTTAATTTTCTTCAAAACTGTACTATTTTACTTAACCAGCTACAGCTTTCCATCTAGAAAGCTGTAGCTAGAAAAATTATTTCATACTACCTATTGTCATAGAAGTGGCTACTTGCACCATTTCTTCACGAGTCAATTTACTAGAGGCTACAAAGAATTCAACACCATCCTTTTCCCAGCTAATAGAGGTATCGGTAATTGCACCAATCGTAAAGCCTAAATCTACCGGATCACCAGGAGACGATACTGGCAACATAGCAGCCTCTTTCGTAACTGGCTGTTGCATGACCGTAAATGGCTTATCACCGTCGAATGTTAAGATGACACGATCCATTCCACCCTCTCGCATAACTTTCTCATCCACCATCTTCGTATTTTCTAAATTTACAACAGGGTAGTGTGTTTGGAACTCTTTATTTTCGGCTTCTGCACTTACTGCCTTTTTCTCTTCATTTCCATTCGGGTTATTGTTGCTCTCCTTACCGTCTTTGTTGTCTTTTTTATCTTTTTCTGGTGGTGTAGCTTGTTCACCTTTTGTTTCATCCGATTCTGTAAATTGCTCAACTGCATACTCTTTAGCCGCGTGTTGAACACCTAATTTAATATTTTTAAATGTGATACGGATTTGTTCTTCTTTTACATCATTCATTATTACTACGGAAGTTGGAAGCATTGTTTTCTTATCAACTGTTATAACTTGATGGGGCATACTATTTTTATAGCTATTTCTAGTAGCCGCTTCAAATATATATGCTTTGTCCTCTTCTTTCATGACTAAATTTTTATCTTGAGCTAAATCTTCTGCTAGTGCACCTATTAAATAAGCTTGACTATTTTTCTTTGGCCAATCACTTTGGAATTTATACATTTTGTTTAATGTAGGCGTAACAACAAAAACTCCATCTGCATTTCGCACTATCATTTGCGAAACATCTTTCCCACTTTCTACTACTTCTACGCGATAGAAATCAGGTTTCGTATGCCAAACTTTTACATCATATTTTTTTGGATCTCCACCAGATTTAATCTCCATCGTAGCATTCAACTCATAACCATTTGATTCTGCCCATTTCCCATTAACTTTCTTCAACACTTTTTCCTGTGAGTCTGTACCACATGCCGATAAAAGTAATATCGTACAAAATAAGACGAGCCATTTAACTATTCGGTTGCCCACGCTTTCACCCTTTCCTTCTTTCAAATCCACTACGACAATATATGAACCGTATTTGTCAGTTATGTCATTTGAACAAGGGCAATATATTTATCTTCACTCAGAAATTTATTTTTCTTTTTAATAGCCTATTACCATAACGTAGGGTTGATTCCCGCTCCGAATGAGAGCGTTCAGTCTTCACGCCAATTAACTTATCTAAATGGCAGACGTTTTAATAATGTCATCCACAACTTTTAGTGATGAGCTTTTTTAATATTTTATATGGCGCAAGCTTTGTTTATCATTATTTATTGTAATAATATTACTTGTGCCGCAGCGTATTGCTTAGAATGTGTTATACTTACAAACCCATTCGCAAGCTGTCCTTTGAAATATAAAACCGGGTTTCCAGCTTCCCCTCTTAAAACTTCCATATCATGAAGCTTACATTCTTCACCAATACCAGTTCCTAATGCCTTTGAAAATGCTTCTTTTGCAGCGAATCTTCCAGCTAAAAATTCAATCTTACGAGTTTCTGAATGTGCATCAAACAAAACGCTTTCCTTTTCAGTTAAAATGCGATCTTTAAATTTATTTGTTCTTTTCATTGCTTTTGCAATACGGTCAATTTCTACAATGTCGAGACCAATTCCTTTAATCATTTGAACTTCTCCTTTTCCTATTTCTAAAAAGCCATGTATAATAATTGTAAATTGAGGTGGAGTTATGTTTAGTAGAACAGAAAATTTTAAGCAATATACAAAGTATTATCCGATTGTTTCAACATTAATAGCGGTTAATTTATTTGTTTATGTACTAACTATTTTACCTGGAGTAGGCGAAAATGTATTGAAATACGGAGTTCCAGCGAACTTCCTTATACGCTCTGGTGAATGGTGGCGTGTTTTTACTGCAATGTTTTTACATGCTGGCTTTTTGCACGTTTTCTTTAATATGTTTTCACTGTATTTATTCGGACCAGAGCTTGAAAGAATTGCTGGCAAGGTTCGTTTTATTACAATTTATTTAATGTCTGGTATTGTCGGCAACATGGCAACCTATTTACTTTATGATAGTAGCTATGGAAGTCTTGGTGCAAGTGGAGCTGTTTTCGGAATATTCGGTGCTTTCGGAGCGCTTGTCTACTATACACGTCGTACAATGCCGATGCTGCGTAAACTTATTTTGCCCATCATTGTGATCAGTGTTATCATGACTTTCCTACAGTCAAATGTGAATGTCTATGCTCACTTAGGTGGCTTAGTAGCAGGATTCCTTCTTGGACTCGTTTACTTACATCCAAAAAGAATTATAAGCTGGCGTAAACAAAAGATGGCGGGTAAGTAATACGTACAAGAGGAGCTCTTCTCCGTGATAAGCTATCATCACGGATTGCTCCTCTTATTTTATACTAGAATGATAGGCAATTCGTCAATTTTATTTCAAAGTGCGACCGTATCCTCTTTCGCTGCTTTTATTTTTTTCCATTCAACTGTTGTTAAGCCATAGACAACTTGGTCTACATGATGATCATATAGCCACTCAGCATCTCTTAAACGTCCCTCTTCATGAAAACCTAACACTTTTGGAATCGTACGACTCCGAATATTCCCTACCGCTACTCGCACTTCAATGCGATTTAATGTTAAATAGTTAAAGGCATAATCAATAAATGCTTTCATAGAATTTGTCACTAAGCCCTTACCAACAAATTCGTTCCCTAACCAATATCCAATACTTGTCCATTTATGCTGCCAATTCACTTGATGATAGCCAATCACTCCCGCAAGCTTCCCCTCATAATATATCCCCGCTTGTAAGCCATTATTATCTGCATATTGTTGCATCGCACCTCTTACAAATCGCTCTGTATCCTCTACTGTTTTCACATCATCTACAAAAGGTAACCATTCACGCAACGTATCTCTGGAACGATCCGTCAACGCGAATAATTCATCTACGTCACTTAAATCCAACAATTTTAAATACGTGTTCTTATTAATATCATACTTAAACAAAATTACCACCCCTTTTGCTCTCTATTATAAACAGAATTTTTACATAATTATAGTTAAAAAGGGATAATTCTCCTATTATTTATGAGAATCATCCAAATTCTTACTTTTAATGTTCGTACCAAGATAATATTGTTTCAGCATCTTGCTGCTCTAAGTTTCGTACATTCCCTGCCATACCAGTCATGCCCGACATGACCGTTGCTTTTACAGACATAACACCCTTTCTTTTTTGGAAATAGCTTTGAGTAGTCTCAATAGATTGTATGCGTTTTTTCTCCATAAAGAATGTAGTACGACTGAACACACGATATTGCATAGTTAGTTGCTTTCCATCGATCATATAACCAGCTGATTTATGTTGCCAAACACCAATTAATATTGTTAATGGCATTAATAATAACGAAAGCAACCCATACGGATATAAGAAATAACTACACGCACCAATTATAGGTATGAGCCAAACAAAATCAATTCGGTAAAAAAATGGACGAGCTCGTTCTGGTGAATAAATAAATTCTGGACGCCAATTTATCTGTGGGAAAAGTTGCTCTAGCGTTCCCAAACAATCTTGCTTCTGAATAAGTGGGAACAGAGTAATTTTTTTATCATTTCCTTCTCCACCATTTCCTCCAGCACTCTCAACAACAACTGTTGCATAGCCAAATAATTGACGTACTGGATTCTCTACAATACGAATCGCCTGAATTCTATTTAACGGTAAAGTAATTCGTTTTTTCTCAATTAGTCCTTTTGTAATAATAAGCTTTTCATCTTCAATTCGAACTGTATATTCGTAATAATTGATCAGTGTAATCACAAATGACACAAACCATGCCAGAATTAGGCTGACTATTACTGTTAGTGCAACTAAAAATGCACCAATTTTCGCAAAATCAGCTAACTCGCTAAAGATTTCCTCATACGGAATTATATCCGAAAACTGAGAGATGATTGCTGCTACCCCGGATAGAACGACCCCAATTCCACCTGAAGTTATGGCCAATATAAGCAAATCACGTATCGACATATGATAAATAGTTGGAACTGACACTTCCTCTATTAGCGACTGTTCATCATTCATCTGTTCATTTACTTGATTCTTAGCACGACGCATTTCTAGCTCTATAATATCTGCCGCTGCCTTACGTATAGCCGTTAACTCTACCTCAGGTTTTCTGTCCTTACTCCCCGCAGTTTCAACCTGAACTTTTACTAAGCCAAATATTCTATGAAAAATACCCTCATTGTAATTTAAGCTCTGAATACGTTCAAATGGGATATAACGTTTCTTTTTAACGAACAAACCGTACTTTACACGCAGTTCTCCATCTTCAAACCAATATACAAAGGTACGCCACTTAACAATGCCACTAACAAGCGCAAGTATAGCCCCTACTCCCCATATACCGAATAAGAAAATCGTCCGCCAAAAATGATCACTATGAAAATTCAAAGAGAAGTGAAATCCATTAGTTGCAATAATAATAATTAACGGGAAAATCATACTCTTTAATGCTTTTGCACTTGTAATAATTGCCGATATCGGATGTAAACGATTAATTTCCTTAGACATCATCTTCCGCCACCCTTGCTAATTCCGAAATACGTGCACGAAGCCTATCAGCTTCGTCCATTACAAGTGCAGGAATTGTATGTACAGTTGCAGCTGTAGATATTGAAATATTACCTAAACCATATTTTTTTAATATCGGTCCTTGTGTTGTATCAACATGCTGTACGCGCACCATTGGAATAAGTGTTCGTTTAACAACAAATAAACCATGTTGCACTTCAATCTCATTGTCACGCACCTCATAGCGCCAGCGTTCCCATCTTATCTTTGGAAATAAATAAGTGGATAGGACAGCACTAAGAATGACTACAGCAACTGCAATGAAATAAATATATGATGGCCATTCATAATAATAAGTGCCGTAGCATGCAAACGCCGCTACAATCAAAAGTAATATCGTTTGCAATACACCATATAAACGCCACACTGTTAACCCTTTCCTAGAAATCATATGCATTGGTTCTGTTCTCAAAGTCGTTCCCTCTCTTTCTTTAATTACGTATACGTAATCAGTTATCATTTTGTTTCAAAATTATAGCAATTTTCACCTTAGCGTAATTACCGCTGTCGCGCAGATAAATTGCCACAAGTCGTTAGACTGAGTTCCTCTATTTCAGCGGGTGCTTGGACACCCGCTGAAATAAGTAAAAAAAAACCTTACAGTCATTTGACTGTAAGATTTAATCATTTTGATGAAGATAAAATTAATCTTCGTGACGACGTGGTGCACGTGAACGACCTTGTCCACCTTCACGGCGACCTCCATCACGGCGTCCGCCATCTCGACGTTCTCCGCCACGTCCTCCACGACGATCTCCGCCACGTCCTCCATCACGACGTCCGTTAGAGCTACGGTTGCCGCCGCGTCCACGATCTCCGCCGCGATTGCTAGAACGCTCACGACGCATTGGTAATGGACGTTCTTCAGTAATTGTTACTGGCGAATCATCTGGCTCTTTTGTTAATGAACGAAGTGCAGCAGCTACGACATCGATTGCATCATGGTTTTCAAGTAATTCTGTCGCAAGTGTACGATAATCACCTAAGTCGTTGTTCGCAATTAGACCTTCTAATGTCTCCACAGATAGGCGTTGTTGACCAACTAGAGCTTCGTCAGTTGTTGGTGGACGAAGTGGTGTCATACGTTTTTTCGTTGTTTCTTCTACAATACGTAAGTAACCCATTTCGCGTGGCGTTACAAACGTTACCGCAAGACCTGATTTACCTGCACGGCCTGTACGACCAATACGGTGAACATAAGACTCAGGATCTTGAGGAATATCGAAGTTATAAACATGTGTTACACCAGAAATATCAAGCCCACGAGCAGCTACATCTGTTGCCACAAGAATATCAATTTTATTTTCTTTAAATTGACGTAATACTGAAATACGTTTTGCTTGGCTTAAATCACCATGAATCCCTTCAGCAAGATAACCACGAATTGATAATGCTTGTGCAAGCTCATCCACGCGACGTTTTGTACGTCCAAAGATGATAGCAAGTTCTGGTTGGTGAACGTTTAATAAACGAGATAAAATGTCGAATTTTTCACGCTCAGCAGACTTCACAAAATATTGATCGATGTTATCAACTGTTAGTTCTTTCGCTTTAATTTTTACGATTTCTGGATCACGCATAAATGTCTCAGCAATTTTACGGATTGCTGGTGGCATTGTTGCTGAGAACAATAATGTTTGACGTTCAGAAGGCACATTTTCTAAGATTGAATTAATATCATCGATAAAGCCCATGTTTAACATTTCATCAGCTTCATCAAGTACCAATGTTTGAACATCTTCTAATTTTAAAGTACGACGATTAATATGGTCAATTATACGACCAGGTGTACCTACAATAATTTGAGGTTTATTTTTTAGTGCACGGATTTGACGGCCGATTTCTTGACCACCGTAAACTGATAACAATTTTACACGTTTATCATAACCAATTTTATATAGCTCTTCTGAAACTTGAATCGCTAATTCACGAGTTGGAGCAATTACTAATGCTTGGATATTAGGGTTTTTTGGGTCAATTTTTTCGATAAGTGGAATCCCGAAAGCGGCAGTTTTACCTGTACCTGTTTGCGCTTGACCTAATACATCACGGCCTTCAATTGCAAAACGAATAGTACCTTCTTGGATTGGTGTTGCTTCTTCAAATCCCATACGCTTTACTGAGCGTAATGTAGATTCGCTAATATTTAATTCTGAAAAATTTGTCAAACTTCTCAATCTCCTTTTTTTGCTTTTAAGTTGACAAATGGTTACATTTTCAGATGAAGTTGTCGGCAAATTCGAGCCTGTGTTTTGGAACGTTTCCGTTACTTAAAATTTTTCTCTATATGATGGTCACATAGAGCTCTCTTATATGAAAAGGAAAGCCCGGTCTTTACCGAGCGGTTTGATTCTGTCGTAATTATTCACTTTAGAATAAAACCGTTGTGTTCAAAAAAAAGTACTCTTCAATCAATTATGAAGAGTCTTCGCACAAAATGTATCCATTGCTTACACTAGTCTAACATGGGATTAAAACGTATGCAACGATAACGCATGAGTCGTAATAATCTGACTACTTTACGCACTCTTTAAAAACGACAAAACGCAAGAAAACCATTCAGAGCAATCTTCACCATAACATATATGATGCTTCCCATTATCAGAAATATACAAAGTTTTATCGTTTGAGGTTACTTGATCATATAAAAATTGAGCCGTGTGATATGGTACTATTCCGTCTAATTTCCCTTGTACAATATACACTGGAATTTTAATATCTTTATAATACGGCTCCACCATTCGAACAAGCTTCATGAATTCTATCGTTGACGATAGTGGCACATGATTAAACTTATGCCGGTATCGTAAATACAATTCATTACTAGACAGATTACGATGATACACCTCAGTGGCAAGCATTTTAAAATCTTTGACTAGTTGCTTCGGACTGACATACTTGGCAGCTGCGCTTAGTAATACAAGCTTTTTCACTTTATAACGTTTAGCTAAATAGAGCGCTATAATGCCACCCATCGAAAACCCAACTACTATTACTTCATCTACTTTTTTAGCAAGAGCACGAAAAGCGAGCTCGGCATCCATTAGCCAATGCTTGGCGGTGAAACCACGCATTTGTAATTCCTCTCCATGCCCTGACAAAGTAGGTTCTTCAATCAGCCAATTTGTATGCGTACGTAAATAGGTAGTAAAAGGTTCTACTTCATAAGGTCCGCCTGAAAATCCATGTATACATAAAACACCTACTGACATTATTTTCACCTCTAAATGTGTAACTCATTTAAATCAAAAATTTAAAGGAATCGGTGAGATAGTATCCCACCGATTCCTTATTTCATTTTATGACGTGAATGCACGTAAGATTGTTTCTAATTTCATACCCCGAGAGCCTTTTAGTAAAACGATAGACTCCTCGTTAGCTTGCTGTAGTTTTTCGATAATTGGTGTATAATCATCCTCAACATATAGCAAATGTTCCTCATCAAAACGCTCTTTTAAGACTTCATTCAAATAAGCCATTCGTGGACCAAATAAACATACATAAGCGATTTCTTCTGCATGAATATCCTTCGATAAATCTTCATGGAAATGCTTTTCATTTGGGCCAAGTTCAAGCATATCACCTAACACAAGCCATTTTTCTGGGCTAATCGTTGTCGATGCTACAAATTGAATAGCCGCCTTCATAGAGGTTGGTGCAGCATTGTATGCATCATTAATAAACAATGCCCCATTTGATCCATTCACTTGTTGCATGCGCATATCCGTTAGAGCTACTTGTTTTAAGGATGCACGAATTTGGTCATCGTTTAAACCTAACTTTTGAGAAATTAACATAGCGACTAATGTATTTTTCACCTGGTGCTTCCCGAGAACGGAAATAAAGAAATCTCCTTCTATTACACCATGTGTAGAGAAGCCACTACCATCAGAAGTTGCTTCAATATTGTCTGCATACAGTAGATTGCAGTGCTCTAAGCCAAATGCCACTGCATTTAACTGCTGCTCTTTCGCAACTAGTTCTTGAAGTAGCGGTTCATCTCCATCATAAAATAGCACTCCATCCGGTTGCATTCCTTGAATTATTTCAAATTTGGCTTTAGCGATTCCGGCACGTGAGCCTAAATCTTGCATATGAGCCTCGCCAATGTTTGTAATAACCGTCATATGTGGACGAGCAAGCTTCGTTAAAAATTCTATTTCACCAAAACCACTCATACCCATTTCAAGCACAGCAACATCAGTATCTTCATCTAGCTGTAAAACTGTAATAGGTAAACCTAGTTCATTATTAAAATTCCCAATGGTCTTTTGTACTTTAAAAAATGGTGTTAGCGTTCCCGCTAAAATATCTTTCGTGGATGTTTTACCGTTTGAACCAGTAATGCCAATAAACTTCGCTTTATGCTCACTACGATAGGCACGAGCCATTTGCTGAAGCGCTATTTCTGGATCATCTACAAAGAGTAATGGTACACCTTGTGGTGGATTTGGTTCATCTTTCTGCCAAAGAGAAGCACCCGCTCCTTTTTCAAAAGCCTGCAGAACAAATTTATGCCCATTGGCCGTCTCACCACGAAATGGTACAAACAGATCCCCTTGTTGAATTGTACGTGTATCAATGGAAATTCCTGATACTACCGTATCACCAAAAGCTGGCACATCTTCATTTAACCATGTAGCTAACTGCTTTAATGTTTTTTTCACAATAATCCCACTCAGTCTTTTTTATAGTGAAGCTGTTGTTTTTCTTCAAAACGCTCAATTGCTAATGTAATCAGACGATTAATCAGCTCTGGGTAGCTTACATTTGTATGCTGCCATAGAAGAGGATACATGCTAACAGGTGTAAAACCTGGCATTGTATTCACTTCGTTAATATAAATGCTGTTATCGGCCGTCACAAAAAAGTCCGCACGAACTAAACCGCTTCCATCAATAGCTTTGAACGCACGCTTTGCTAGCTCCTGTAAGCTTGATACAGCATCTTTAGGAACCTCTGCTGGAATAATAAGGGCTGTTGAGCCATCTTTATATTTAGAGTCATAATCATAAAATTCAGTAACTGGTTTAATTTCACCCGGTACAGAAACTTCCGGGAAGTCATTTCCTAGCACAGCTAGTTCAATTTCACGAGCGACAATACCTTGCTCAATTACAATTTTACGATCATACTGTAAAGCGATTTCGATTGCCTTCACTAATTCATCGCGGTTTGTTGCCTTGTTAATTCCGACACTTGATCCCAAGTTTGCAGGTTTCACAAACATCGGCCAATCCAACTTTTCTTCACAACGATCAAGGATAGCCTCCTGTTCATTAGCCCATTCGCTACGAATGAAGTACGTATACGGCACTTGTGGTAAGCCGGCAATTTCAAATAATTGCTTCATGATTACTTTATCCATGCCAGTTGCAGATGCTAATACACCATTTCCTACATACGGCAAATTTAAAACCTCAAGTAAACCTTGAACAGTTCCATCTTCACCATTAGTACCATGAAGTAATGGGAAAATTACATCGAATTGTACAGTTTTACCATATTTATCCATTAAAAAATTTGTAATATTATTTTCTAAAATAGTGGCATCATCACCAAATTGTAATTCTTCAATTGTACTTGCAGGTTTATTTAGACGCTCGCCGCGTCGCCACTCCCCTTCAAGTGTAATGAAAATCGGATATACTTCATACTCCTCGAAATTCAAAGCTCCAGTGACTGCACGTGCTGTCGATAATGACACCTCATGCTCCGCTGACTTTCCACCGTATAATAAACCGATTCTTTTTTTCATTTTTGTGCCCTCCGCATACTTCTTGAGTACTATTAGTTTATCATGAAACGTCTTGACAAATGACATCAATTTCACCTTGGCATAATTACGTCCAAATTTTATGAGGATGTAAAGTTTTTAGCCTAAGATCCTCTATTTCAATAGGTGTTTGGATACCCTCTGAAAAGGTACCACATCCTCATCCATCTCACCACCAGTAAAAGTGAGTATCTTGTGTAGCTGACGCTTTGCTTTCGCTACACAAAACTGACTGAAGATAAAAATCTCACCGTATTTTTGACGGTGAGATTTAGTGTATATTCATTCTACATACAAATGAATAGATCAATTATGCCTAGGCATAATTGCGTCAGGAATCAGCTTTGTGCATAGGCCAACAGATGCTTTATAGCGAAGCGTCAGCGGTATGATGTTGGTCACTCAGTCGTTGACACAGGATGTGGTGTCCTTAGACTGAGTTCCTCTATTTCAAGGGTACCCGCTGAAAGAAGTTAAATAATATAAATCAATTCATCGTGCTCATTTTTCAAAATTGTATTTAAATCATCCCATACCTCATCAGGAAAGGAGTATTCTGACAGATTGCGAATTTCGATACCGTAAGCTACTTTAGGCTTTTCAATTCGATACAATGATAACAGTGCTCCGTCTTTAGTAAAAGAACGATAGGCACGCAAAAATTCAGGTGAAATAGAAGGAATACTCGATTTCACTTTCCGTCGCCAAAAACCAGTGCTACGCTCCTTTTCACGAATCAAACTGTTCAAAACATTCGCAATGAGTAAATCGAAATCACTTAAATGGCGAAAATAAATTTTAGTCATTTTCTCTAAATCTGAAGAATAGTAAACAAATTGATTTTGCAATTTATTAAAAAATGGTGAAGTTATCGGTTCCTTTTTATGACTTATGTAAAGCAATTCTCCTTGTTCCATCGGTGTTAGTTGGTCTAGCCTCTTCTCATCCATAAAGTCTATCCAACATAATTCTTTGGATTCAGTAGCTTTCTTTACAAACTGAGGTACTTCCTCCTCTGGTACATAATCAAACTGTGTATGCATATTAAAGGAACCATCTTCATAGGAATGTTTCAATAACAGTAAGTGATGCAGTGGTTCAAGTGCAGCCACAAATTGCGAGAATTTAAGCCCGCTAAAAATAACAAATTTATCGACATCATTCATATGAACATAAACATGATACATAAAATCGTCAGCTGACTTTAATTTTTTAGCCACAACCATCACCCCATTCTTCACTACATTATAAAACTAAACATGAATTTTTTGAAACATTTTATGTTAATAATCGTCATAACAATATTCACAGGCGTAAAAATGTTTTTTAAGGTATAATATGAATGTTAAAGATGCTGTTGTATATCTGTTTTTAACCACTCTGAATGAACAAATTTTTAAGAATATAATTCTATTCATTTTTACAAATAACTGCGAGGATTCTAAGCCAAAAGCAAGCATCGAACCTCATCGTTAACACACTTACTTCGGCATCAATATTTACCTCTTGACCTAAGGTGAATAACTCCTTATCAATTTATGCCGTGGCATAATTACGTCCGGAATCAGCTTTGTGCTTGGACAAAGAGCTCATTTCCGATTCAACTTCTTTCGCAGGTATTTGAAAAGTAGCTTAAATCCGCATGCATTTCACCACCGAAAGAAGTAGGAGACTTTTGTTGAAAGAAGTTAAATATATTTGATAGCATATTGAATTGGAATTAATTTGAATCAAATTTACTCATGAAGAGATACTATATTAATTTAGGTGGCTTGTATGGAAAATAAACGAAATTTCGCGAATCGTTTTGACTGGACGCTCGCTTTTATACTTTTAACCTTCCTAGTCATAAGTTTGTTAGCCATTGCGTCGGCGCAAACATCAGGTCAGTATGGCGTTAACTATGTTCCTTTACAATTGCGATGGTACGTCATTTGCTCAGTAATTATTGGAATAGTTATGTTTTTTGAACCTGACCAATATAAAAAAATGTCTTGGTATATGTACGGTGCAGGCATCGTCTTATTAGTACTACTTATCTTCATGCCAGAAGGAACAGGACAAATCGGTGAAAAAATTAATGGTGCAAAAAGCTGGTATCATACACCTCTAGGGAATATTCAACCCTCTGAGTTTATGAAAACCTTTTACATTCTAGCACTTGCTCGACTTATTAGTAAGCATAACGAGGTTTATTCTTTTAGATCAGTAAAAACAGACTTCATATTGCTAGGTAAAATCGCTGCTACACTGTTACTACCTTTAGCTCTTATAATGAAGCAGCCTGACCTTGGTTCAGCATTAGTATTCTTTGCCATTACAGCTGCTGTTGTTATTGTAGCAGGTATATCATGGAAAATTATTTTACCCACTTTTATAGGTGGCGCTTTAGTAGGTGGTTCTCTTTTATGGATGGCGCTCTATATGCAGAGTTTTTTAGAGAAAACATTCGGCTTTAAACCATATCAGTTTGCTCGAATCTATTCTTGGCTAGATCCATATTCATATTCTTCTAGTGATGGATACCATTTAATTACTTCCTTAAACGCTATTGGTTCAGGTGAAATTTTCGGAAAAGGTTTCCGCGGTCGTGAGGTTTACGTTGCCGAAAATCATACCGATTTTATTTTTACGGTTATCGGAGAAGAATGGGGTTTTATTGGTGCTAGTATCGTTATTTGTATGTTCTTTTTATTAATCTATCATTTAACAAAAACTACACTATTATTGAAAGATCCATTCTCAACATATGTATGTGCCGGTATTATTGCAATGATTACATTCCACGTACTTGAAAATATCGGTATGACTATTCAACTTTTACCTATTACCGGTATTCCCCTACCGTTTATCAGTTATGGGGGAAGTTCATTAATGGGGAACTCGCTAGCCATCGGTCTTGTTTTCAGTATGCGTTTCCACTATCGTACTTACATGTTTACTACTCACGATGATGATGATTAATGATGAATATAAAAAATGGGTAGTCTCAATTACGAGACTACCCATTTTCATTTGAACGAGTTAAGCTTGAACTTGCGGAGTTTGCGTTGGTGGTGTGAGCACTTTTAAAAGTTCAAGTCGAGACTTTGTTACAGTGGCTGTTACACCCAACTTAGATAAATTCGAAACGATCTTTTTCAAATCTACTTCTTTTTTCATACATTCCACCTCAATCTTTCCTCCAAGTTATATAACGTTATATTTCCAAAAAAGTTTCATTTTTGCAAGTGTATGATGTCTGACGAGTTAATCTCTTTCTATCATACCATTTAACTCTGCTTTAAAATTTTTCATTTCTGTTACAATGTAAATTTTTCCTTAACATACTATTTACCATCTTATCATCAACTATAACATGTTAATAAATGTAATTCTCTATAAACTTATTTACCACTAAATAGCAAAAATTAAACATAAAAAATCAAAATACCAATATACCCTCTAGTGGTATATCCCAGAGATAATTTAATACATTATGCGACAATCGATACAAAAAATTAAAAATGGAATGAGTCCATTTAGTTACTTTATAGCTCGTTATTAATTTTTAGTATCAATATAATTTCATTGTTAACAGTCTGCCGTTTTTTATACATTGTTTTAGCCTCTTTTCTCTACTGCACTTTCCCCAAGAAGTTTCCAAGTATAAACTCTAATCACTTAACATGGTATGCACCTTAGCAAATGTCATCCCCTACTTTTAGTAATGGGCCATTAAGCACTTAAATTGTTTTGTCTTCCGTTTTCTTGTAATAACAATAACAAGAGAGGTAGAATATACATACTAAAATATCGTATGAAAGCAGGGTACTGTATGAAAAAGGCAATTTTATTATTAATGTCTGTTCAATTCCTCGTCTACCTAGGATTCGGGATTATTATACCGGTCTTACCCGAGGTTGTAGTTCAGCAAAATTGGGATGATTTACACGTAGGTGGCCTACTTACAGTGTACTCGCTTGCAAGTTTTTTCACTGCACCATTTTGGGGTATGCTGTCCGATAAGGTAGGTCGTAAACAACTTATATTAATAGGCCTAGCTGGTTTTAGCTTAAGCTTTGTTATTTTCTCTTTATTTATTGATAATTTAGCAATGTTGTACTTCTCACGTGTTGTGGGCGGTTTATTCTCTGGCGCACTATACACATCTGTGACAGGCTTTGTAGGAGATATGTCGAGTGAGGAGGATCGCAATAAATATATGGGTTTCATGGGCATGTCCATCGGGCTCGGTTTTATTTTTGGTCCTGCAATTGGCGGTATGCTCGGACACTATAGCCTGCAACTACCATTTGTCGCTTCTGCAACACTAATTGCACTATTATTTATTTATGCAAGTTTTGTTTTAAAAGAACCTACAAAACGAAAAGATACAAATAAACGTACCATCGTGCCAAAGGGTGCGGCCAAAATGCTGCAGTACCGTGTGCGATATTTATTTATGTTCTCGTTTTTAGTAACTTTTATGCTGGCCGGAGTAGAAGCAACGTTCCAGTTATTCCAAATTGATCGAATACAAATCACACCGTTACAAATTGGTTATTTGTTTATGTTTAGTGGCTTTGTAGATGCAGCTATTCAAGGCGGTGTTGTTAGACGTATTAAAAATGGCAGCGAGACAACTTGGTTAATAGGTGCACAAATTGTCACAGCTACGGGTATGCTTTTATTCACTTTAACAGCTAATTTAATTATGGCGGGTTTTGCCCTTTGTGTTTTCACAGCGGGAAATGCGCTTGCAAGAACATGTGTCGTATCTCTTTCGACCAAAGAATCTGGTGGTCAATACGGGACTGCTGCAGGTCTTTCTTATTCAATGGATAACCTAGGACGCATACTAGGTCCACTATTCTTCACTTGGCTATTTACGATGCAATCTAGTCTAGGCTATTATACTGCAGCAGCAGTAGCATTCGTTTCAATAACTTTAATATTTATTTTTAAGGCATCAAATAAATCTTTACGACTTGAATAATTTATTGATAAAAAGCCGTAACTTAATAGTAATTCGAAGTTTATAGAACAACACAAGAAATATTGGACCCATTAATTAGGCCTCCGCGTAATTGCGTCCGGAATCGGCTTTGTACGAAAGCGAAGCGGCAGCGGCAAAAGGGTTTTATCTGCGCGAAAGCGAAGCGGCAGCGGCAAAAGGGTTTTATCTGCGCGAAAGCGAAGCGGCAGCGGCAACAACATGACGCAGGTTAGTTAGCCGTTTTATCGCATGGATGCGATAACGGCTAACTTCCTATGTGAACTCCTTTCCGATTTCCGTGACATCCGCCGGAGGCTTTGGGCCAACAGATGTTTTTTGCACGAAAGCGTAGTGCTAACGCTGCGTCAGCAATGTTTTTTTGACTGTGCGAAAGCGAAGCGGCAATAACAGCAAGATGTTGGTCACTCAGTCGTTGCCACGGACGTGGCGTTCTTAGACTGAGTTCCTCTATTTCAGCGGATGATTTCCTGCTGAAAAATGGCTTAAAACCGCATTCATTTACCACCTATAGAGGTGGAAGACATCTGTACCTGTCGCTACGCTTTCGGTCAATAGACATCTGTACCTGCCGCTACGCTTTCGGTTAAAAGACATCCCGCTAAAAGAAGTTATAGCAGAATATCGGAGGGCTCTGCATGAACAAAATAACAAATCTTTTACTTCCAAAAGAGCTAGAATCGTTTCGTTTTGAAATTGAAGACACACTACTTTCCGCGATGGTTATCACGCCATATAAACGTTCAACTACGTTAACAGAAAGTAAATTTGCTGGGGAGCCTTATATACCCTATTATCAAACATATCCAAAAGATATTACAGGTGAGCCTATGCGGCTATTAGCTCAAATTAACTTTGCAGAAATGCCACCACTAAAGGATTTCCCATCTCAGGGTATTTTGCAATTTTTTATTTCATCTAATATTTTCGTGAATGCTGATCATTATCATGAGGATATTTTCCAGCAATTTTATAAAATACGTTTTTATCCTACTGTAAATTTTGAAGCGACGGTCCCTAGACAGGAGTTTTTAGCACAAACAGCAGATGACAGTTTCCCTATCCGCCAGGAGTTAGCATTACAATTTCAAGCGATCCAAGAACCTGTATCTGCTTTAGATTATCGTGCGATACATTATTTACCAAACTTAATTCCTTCATCACAAGATGTTGATTTACGAGAGATTTATCTTCAATATTTCTTAGGGGCTGGAGCTAAAATCGGTGGTTATGCCTATTTTTTAGAGGAAGATATCCGTCGCGGATCGCAGCTCCTTAAACGGTATGATGTATTGTTACTCCAAATCGACTCTAATGATGAAATCGGTATTATGTGGGCGGATAGCGGCGTTGGGAAGTTTTTTATTAATCGAGAGAAGCTTCTTCAAAGGGATTTTTCTGATATTTTATTTCAATGGGAGCATTATTGATCCTCATTCGAAAAATGTAGCGGCAGCTTACAACAATTACGGAAAGGCGAAATTGATTTTGGATTACCTCGCTAGTTTCGGAGGTAATCCTTTTCCATGCTTACTAACAAAATTCGTATCTTCTTTCCACATATAAAGTAAGCTATACTAGATATATTGCGAAAATATAGTAAAGGCAGGTGTAGAAATGAGTATTTTTACTGACTTTGGATTTCTAGTATCTTTGATTATGTTTATCAATATTTTAGCAGCATTGGTCATAATTTTTTTAGAGCGTAAAGATGCCACTTCTACATGGGCATGGATTCTCGTACTATTTTTCATTCCTTTAGGTGGGTTTATTTTATACTTGCTATTCGGACGACAATTACGGAGAAAGCATTTATTCCGTTGGGAAGGACGCAAGGATATTGGTATCGATAACCTCATTAGCTATCAGACAGAAGCGATCCGAGATGGTACGTTCGAGTTTCGTATAGAAAATGCGGAAAATTATAAAGAAATGATTTATATGCATCTTAAAACAAATAATGCAGTATTAACACAGGACAACCACATTGATATTTTTGATGATGGCGCAAATAAATTTGAGCAACTTCTGAAAGATATTGAGGTAGCAAAAGATCATATTCACGTTCAATATTATATTTTCCGTCTAGATAACTTAGGTAAAAACATTATTGATAAACTTATAAAAAAAGCAAAACAAGGGGTTAAGGTAAGAATCTTATATGATGAAATGGGCTCACGCAACGTTAAAAAACGCCATTTCAAAGAATTGCTTAATGCAGGCGGTGAAATCGAAGTATTTTTCCCATCTATTTTTCCACTTATAAACCCTCGTTTAAATTTTAGAAATCACCGGAAAATTGTTGTGATTGATGGCCGTATTGGTTACATCGGGGGCTTTAATGTCGGGGATGAGTATCTTGGTCTACAAAAGAAATTTGGCTATTGGCGAGATACACATTTACGTATTGAGGGTAGTGCCGTACATCCATTACAAACACGCTTTTTACTTGATTGGAATCAAGCTTGTGCACAACATAAAATGGGTTATTCCGACCGTTACTTCCCCGCTATTCCGAAAAAAGGTGATGTGGGCTTACAAATCGTGTCTAGTGGCCCTGACTCTGAATGGGAACAAATTAAAATTGGTTATTTAAAGCTTATTAATATGGCGAAAAAATATATATATATCCAAACGCCATATTTCATACCCGATGTTAGTTTTTTAGAAGCTATTAAAATTGCGACGCTTTCAGGTATAGATGTAAGGATCATGATTCCGAATAAGCCTGATCATATGTTTGTTTATTGGGCTACATACTCATACGTAGGACAATTATTGCGTGCAGGTGCAAAAGTTTATATTTACGAGAAGGGCTTTATTCATGCTAAAGCAATTATTATTGATGATGAAGCATCTACAGTCGGAACTGCAAACCTTGACGTACGAAGTTTCAGTTTGAATTTTGAAATTAATGCATTTATCTATGACTCAACGATTTCACATCAGCTTGCCGAGCTGTTCGAAAAAGATATTTTTGATTGTACTGAATTAACTTGGGAAATGTACAAAAATCGTTCTGCACTGATTAAATTTAAAGAATCAATTTCACGTTTATTAACACCTATCTTGTAGAATGTAAAAAAGGAAGAGAGCTAGTTCATTAATTATGAACAACTCTCTTCCCTTTTTTATTTCACACCTAAATATTCTTCTAGGGTAATATTTTGTTTTTTTATGTCTTTTGCTATGTCTACACCAACATAACGATAGTGCCATGACTCATACATATAACCTGTGATATCTTCTTTATTTTTGGGGAATCGTAAAATAAAGCCGTAGTCTTGAGCATGCGTAAATAACCATTGTCCAGCTGGCGTCTCACCGAATTCTTCAGTTAGCCATAAACTATTTTTGCCGTTTTCCCCTATATCAAAGGCCAAACCTGTTTGATGTTCTGAATAACCTGGTCGAGCACTATAGCGATCAGCAGCAGCTTGCCCATCACGTTTAGCATAGTTATTATATAATGTTGTTTGATATTCAAAAGATCGATAGCCGCTAAATGCAACTAAATCAAAACCTTGTTGTTTTGCTGCCGCAAACATTTTGTTTAGAGCTTGACGTGCCTCAGGATTTTCTTCAGGCGCAAAGGTAGATGGTAACGGATATATTTTATTCGCTAATAAAATACCTTTAATATATGTCGGCTCAGTTGGTAATGTTTGATTTGGTACATAGCCATTTTTATCTGTCTTCTGCTCTGGCTTCACAGGATTATCTGCTGTTTTTTTCGGCTCTTCTTTTGCAGCTGGATCTTTTTTAGTTGGTTCTGCTGTTTGTTGTTTTTCTTCATCTGATGCATTACTTACCAGTTTATTTTTATAGTTATACACTACGAAAATAGAGACAATAAGCGCCACTGAGATTACAGCACCAAGGATGAGTGGTAAACGTTTCTTTTTCACTATTTTTTACCCCTTTTAAAGTTATCCAGTACTACATAGTAAGGATTTTCTTTTAAAGAATCAAATCTATTGTAGAAAGAACAGTCCTTCAGTAAGTACCGATACTAGTTTTTACTATATTGATATAGTCTCATTTTACCACTGTTCACAATTTAGAGTGTGGTTTTCACCAATTATTTTTAAACTTCTTTTCGCAATCAAACACCTTTACCTGTCGCTATAGAAAATAATTGCAGAAAGAAGTTTAAGCCTCCGACGGATGTCACGGAACTATGCCAAGGCAAATTGATTTTACTCTGTTAGTCTGTGAGAATAATAATAAACACTACTATAGAAGCAATTGAGAAAAAGATTGCCATGTACTTCATCCATTTTGCCTCTTTTACATAACCTTGCTCTTTAAAACTTTTTGTCCTAAAGCCATTCGATACGGCAAACATAATAGTCATTGCCAATACTGCAAAATTAAAATTACCCATAATAATAAATACGATAGCCGCAATACTAAAAATCGCGACTAGAATAGATGATAGCAACTTTATGTTCATCTTGCTGTCCTCCTAAAAAAATCGAGGCTACATAGGCGCCTCGACAAAGATTATTTTTTAGTTTACTTTTTCCGGATGCTCCGAATAAAATTTCCGACCGATATATGTTTGAATAATCAACAACGCACCGCTGACTGACCAGTAAAGTGGTAGGGCTGCCATAGATGTCATCGAGATAAAGACAATCATAATTGGTGAAATATAAATAAACATTTTCATTTGTGCTTTTTGTTGCTCTGGTACTGTCCATAATGATACACGTGCTTGAACTAAATATACAAGACCCGCGACAATTGTCATAGCGATATCAGGTGAACCTAAGCTAAACCATAAAAATTCGTGTGCTTTCACGTCTGTAGAATATAAAATGGAGAAATAAAGACCCATGATAATTGGCATTTGAATTAACATTGGTAAACAGCCCATGTTGAGTGGATTGATACCATGTTTTTGATATAATGCCATCATTTCTTGTTGATACTGCGTTTGCTCTTCTTTTGTCTTTGCTTCCTTCATCTTTTTCTGAACAGCTTCCATTTCAGGCTTAAACGCATCCATTTTCATTTTCATCTTTTGCTGGGAACGGTAATTTTTTAACATAATCGGCATTAAGATTAAACGAATAAGGACCGTAATAGCAATGATTGCTAAACCATAGCTACCTGAAAAAGTGTTACCGAAAAATTCTAATAAAAATTCCATTGGTTTTACAAAGACACTATAGAAAAAACCTTCTTTGTTTTGCACAGCTTGACAGCCACTAAGAACAAAAACGGCGAGTCCAAGCATTGAAAATAGCTTCAAATTTTTCATTTTTCCACCTACTATTATTTATCAACTAAAATGAAGTATACATTATCTGGCCTATCTTTATCAAATAGCAAGTGCTACTTATTCCATAGTATAAAAAAGATGCGAGCTTTAGCATCGCTAATGCGTCCGCATCTTTTTATTAATCTTATTTATTACCCATTGTGAACAATATTAGATATACTTCTGACTTTAGACGTTTTGAAGCTCTGATTCCGCCATCTCAAAACGATAAAACTGGTGATGTAGTTCATCTCGGAAATGTTTGGGTGTTACCCCAGTATATTTTTTAAAGATGCGGGTAAAATAACTTTGATTACAGAAATGGAATTGATCTGAAATAGAAGTAATACTTTTATTAGTGTGTCTTAGATAGTACTGTGACTCTTCTACTCGACGAACATTTAGATATTCAACTAGTGTAATACCAACATGTTCTCTAAAAATACGCGATAAGTGACTGGTACTAATATGGAAGTTATTTGCGATACTTTCCACTGTTAAGTCATTTTCTAATTCATCATTTATATACATAATTACTTTATTAACTGTCTGGTGACGGAAAGTCGGTTGCTTGCGATCTGCAATAAAATAGACAAAGAAATCGATTAAATCATCAGCGAATTGTAAAAATTCTGCGTCTTTCATTTGATTTTCGATCATATCATTACAAGCAATGTTAAAAGCAAACGCTTTCTTCGAAGGAACTTGATTGTCTAGCAATTTACGAGCAACAATTGACGACAAAACAGAAAAATAACTTCGGACAATTTTAATGACTTGTTTGCCAAAACGTATTGAAAGAATATCAATTAATTCATGCAAAGATTTTTTAGCTTTTGCCGATTCTAAATGGTAAATTTCAAATATTAATTTCGACTCAATATTAAAAAATTCTTCTATACCGATGTATTGATTAATACTATCGATTTCTTGAAAGTATCTTTTGGATATCGTTTCTGACATAGAATGTTGATGTAGTTGCATAATCTTCCCCATCTTTCTTCAGATTGCACGAATTGCTTTTACATTTTTTGACACCTATCTATTTCATATAAGAAAATAGTATTTCCTTAATAATTGTATGAATTGAGTCATATTTCACAATTATATAATTGAATATAACTTAAAAATAACCCAACTAAACCACTAGTTTACAAAAAAAATAGACTATAAAGTGAATTTTACCATATTCTGCGATTTCCTTTCAACCACATTTTGTCTCTCGCACTAGTTCTAATTTATCATATATACATAGTAGAAACTTCGTAAACTTATTTACCTATATTTAGATTTTACCATATACATACTAAAATGAATTAGTAATTATTTAAAATATGTTACAAATTATGTAATGGATTTTACAACTTTATATTTCATCAATCGACATTTCTCTTTTTTATTCCGAAATCTTCTCTATATAATTTATACGAATATGTAGTAAAATAGATGATAATACTATTTTTAAAAGTTTAGACGAGGTGTTAAAATTGGAACCAAAACAAATAGAAGAAATTATGGAAATTATTAAGGAGTTCTTCCCTGAGAATACTTCCATTGCAATTTCCGATACAAACGAATACTTGTACTACCAACCGAGTAAAAAAGTTGATTTAAAAATTAAACCTGGCGACCCGATTAAAGAAGGCTCTGCGGCTCATAAAGCGTTAAACTATGGACAAAAGATTAGCTCTTATATTGAACCTGATGTATTTGGAGTAGCCTATTACGGCATGAGTATTCCTTTAATGGAAGAAGGGGAAACAAAGGGTGCTATCACTGCAATCTTCCCACAAAAGCCGTCAGCATTTTTAACGAATTACATTACAATCAAAATTGACGATTGTTGGTACCCAATCAAGCATGATCAGGTCATTTATCTTGAAACACAGCTCCGAAAAACATTTGTTAAAACAATGAGTCGTGAAGGATATCACCGCTTAAACCTAAGTGATCTTGAGCTATTTTTAGCCCCTGACTCATTTATACGTTGTCACCGCTCTTATATCGTTAACATTGACTACATTGATGAAATTCAACCAGATTCACATTCAACGTTTTTATTAATCATGAAAGACGGTACCCGTATTCCTGTTAGCCAACGCTATGCAAGTTACTTCCGTCGTTCTTTAGGTTTCTAATTTTGTAAAGTACAGCGAGCAATTTTGATTGTTCGCTGTACTTTTTTCTTACTGTTCCTCACCACAATAGTTTGAAATGACATTGGTTAAAGCTCATCGGACGCCCCAGGAAGCTTTGCTCTGTGCGAAAGCGCAGTGTAACGAAGCGGCAGCAACAACAAAGGCCTAGCCAGAACGGAAATCACTTCTTTATTATTATTGTTATAAACTCTCTAAAAATAAAGCAACTCTACTTTAAACCGTTTTCTCTGTCAAAAATTCGTTTTTATGCTCATTTTTCCTCTTTTTACTCAATTTAATGCTATTTCTAAAGTTTTTGTGACAATTTGGTGATAGTATTATTCAAATGGTTGGAGTCATACTACAACTGAATAAACAGAAAATTCTTACACGTTTTTTCTAGTTTTGTAATCGGTTTCCATCAAACATTTTAGGGGAGGATTTTTTTATGGATGCAAATGTTCAAAAACGCCTAGGCTTAAAAGAACTTGAAAGTAAAATTGTTACTGCTGAAGAAGCTGCAGCACTGATTTCAGATGGTGATGTAGTTGGTATGAGTGGATTCACTCGTGCGGGGGACGCAAAAGTTGTTCCTATGGCTTTAGTAGAGCGCGCTAAAAACGAAAAATTCAAAATTGATGTATATACAGGAGCTTCTTTAGGACCTGAAGTAGATAAATACTTAGCTGATGCTGGTGTTATCCGCAAACGTGGACCATTCCAAGGAGATGCAACGATCCGTAATTTAATTAACTCAGGTGATGTCCTATATGTTGACGCTCATCTTTCACATAACGCTGAATTAGTTCGTCAAGGAATTATTGGACCAATTAAATATTTAATTCTTGAAGCTGTTGCTATTACAGAAGATGGATTTATTATCCCAACAAACTCTGTAGGTAACTCACCAATCTTCGCTGATTACGCTGAAAATATTATTGTCGAATTAAATATCTCTCATCCAGAAGCTTTAATAGGTATCCACGATATCTATGTACCAGGTGAGCAAGGTCAACGTGAAGCAATCCCAATGACTGATGCTATGCAACGCATTGGTGACATCGGTATTAAAGTAGATCCAGCTAAAATTAAAGCGATTGTTATTTCTGAAGAGCCAGATGCTCCTTCATTAATCGTTCCGCCAGATGAAGAAACACAAACAATGGCGAACATTTTATTAGACTTCTTCAGCGATGAAATTAAAGCTGGTCGCTTAACAAAACAATTAATGCCATTACAATCTGGTGTAGGTTCTGTTGCAAACGCTGTACTTGACGGCTTCGCAAATTCAGAATTTGAAGATTTAGTTGTTGCTTCTGAAGTACTTCAAGATGCTGTATTCAACTTAATTGATGCTGGTAAAGTTAAATTTGCAGCAGCTACTTCAATTACACTGACTGAAGAATTACAGAAAAAAGTATATGGCAACCTAGAGAAATACGCTGATAAAATTTGCTTACGTCCACAAGAAATTTCTAACCACCCAGAGCTTATCCGTCGTTTGGGTCTAATCTCAATCAACACTGCTCTTGAATTAGATATCTATGGCAACGTAAACTCAACACACGTATCTGGTACTCGTATGATGAACGGTATCGGTGGTTCAGGTGACTTTGCACGTAACGCACGTCTAGGTATTTTCGTTACTAAATCATACGCAAAAGGCGGCGCTATCTCTTCAATCGTGCCAATGGTTTCTCACGTAGACCACACTGAACATGATGTTGATGTAATCGTAACTGAGCAAGGTATTGCTGACTTACGTGGTCTTGCACCACAAGAGCGTGTACCTTTAATTATCGAAAACTGTGCACACCCAGATTACAAAGAACAACTTTGGGATTACTATAACCGTGCTCTAGAAGCAACTGGCGGCCATCAAACACCTCATATTTTAGAGGAAGCACTTTCTTGGCACGTAAATCTTGCTAAAAATAAAACAATGAAAAAAGAAGTTGCTAAAGCTTAATTTTCATCATTCAGAAACGCCTCATAAGTTAAAAAACTTATGAGGCGTTCTTTTTTTGTCGGGAATGGTATAATCAGTGTTGGACTATCTTTAAATACATAACTTTTCATCGGAGGAGCTATGAAGAAACTTATCTATTTGATTATATTCTTGTCATTTTTCGACCTATTTACCCAGCTTCCTATTATGAGTACATATGCTGAATCCTTAGGGGCATCAGCCTTCTTTACTGGCCTGGCTGTAGGTATGTATTCTCTTTCCAATACATTTGGTAATATTATCTCTGGTTTTTTAACGGATCGTAAGGGACCATTCGTTATTTTAATCTTAGGTCTACTAACAACAGGTCTTTCACTTACACTTTATAATTTAGTAGAAGATCCTATTGTTCTATTAGTAGTGCGCTTTGTACATGGATTAGTTGCGGGCTTAATTGTTCCTGCTGCATTTACCTTTTTAGCAAATGCAACTGAACAAGAAAAAAGAGGTAAAGGTAGTGCTATCTCTGGAGCTTTTGTTGGCATCGCCGCAATAATCGGCCCTGCCTTTAGTGGCATTTTAGCAAGTCGTACTAGCGTACCATTCGTTTTTAATATAACTGCAAGCTTTATGCTCTTGTTGAGTGTATTTTCCTTCTTTTTACTAAAATCAAAGCAAGTAAAAAAAGAAAAATCTACACCGATTACAAACATTCCTAATCATGTACTTTTTACTAATATAGGTACATTAAAAGCCTTCTCTAGTGCATTCTTTTTAATGTTTTCTCAAGGGGTTATTGCCTATCTCCTTCCTCTAAAAGTACAATCTTTAGGCTTTGATTCACGTTTAAGCGGGACTTTGATGAGTACATTCGGAATTATTGCTGTACTCGTATTTATTTTACCGACTAACCGTATTTTCGATAGAGTGGCACCAATTAAAACATTATCACTTGGTATAAGTTTAATGGGGATCAGTCAATTATTAATTAGTCAGGCGGATTCAAGTACGTTACTTTATATTGCAATGGCCTGCTATGGTATCGGTTTTGGCTTCCTGTTCCCATCAGTAAATTCACTTTTAATCGACTCTACGACTGCTGAAATCCGTGGAAAAGCCTATGGTTATTTTTATGCCTTCTTTTCACTAGGAGTTGTCCTAGGTTCCTCATTACTTGGATGGCTCTCACTAGGTATTGTCAGCGGCTTTATATTTACTGGAATTGTATTATTAGCATTTGCAACGATCATTATATGTACACAAAAAAGACCTTCTCATGTGAAATGAGAAGGTTTTGTTATTATTTATCTTTCTGAATTTCTCCATTGTAGTAATGGATACCTGTATGTCCTCCACCTTCAGCAACCATTTCGTTTGAAGCTATTTTTGTTGGGGACGTTCCAGCTTCTGTCGCTACTTCAGTCGATATACGCTCTGATATGTCTTTGTGCATCTCCATATTCGTTGTATTCAAATAAGATGCTAATTTAGATTTTGTACTATTGAGCATACTTAATGCTTTATCACGATTTTCTTTTTTACTTAAATAAGATGCTGCTACAGCTAACCCTGCAATTAAAACACCTGTTCTTTTTCCTTTTGCCATTATAAATCCCTCCCAAAAATATAGAAACTGGCTCTATATTATATCTTTTCCTTATTATTTGAGGACTAAACATAATTTTTATATACGTTACAGCATATATAAAAAGAGAGATCATCTATAATCCTTCGTCTCACCATATAAACAAAATTCATAGTAAGTCTGTATGTTCTCAGACATCGTTAATAAACCTCCTACTAAATTCTATTACAGGTATTTCTTGTTTATCACCAAAAATAAGGAATGCTATTTAAAGTACCCAATTGAAACTAAATTAAACCCCACGTTATGGTAAATATTTATGATTACAAAGGGCAGTTAAAGGGAAATAATGTATTAACACTAATAATTGGAGAGTGATTATCATGAAAGATTTGGACTCAGTATATGATTGGGTAGACATGGCTTCATTAGTAGGTGGGGCAGGCATCTTAACAGTACTAATTTATAGTATTTTACTGTAAGGAATAGCATAGATGATTTGCAAAAATCAATTATGGCTCGGCATAATCTCCGCTGTCGCACAAAAAAAACATGTATAGCTGGCGCTTTGCGCTTTTGCTACAGATAAACACAATGCGTCCGGAATCGAAAAAGGGTCCTGTACATCCGCCGCAAGCTCTAACTGCTTTATTTAACAAGCAAATTGCCTTATTTTTTATCCCGCATTAACGGGCAGTAAGTTTCACCATACAATTTTGCAAATAGATGAGATTAAACTGCCCGTTAACGCTCGATTGGCAGCGGGGATAAAAAAATCTCCACTGATTAGAGTTTCACTTTATCGTTTTACATCATTATAATCATTAGATTTTTCAAATGCAGCAACTACATACGAGCAAACAGCTTCCATTTTATAACCTTTCTCACGCGCATAAGCTGCAGCATGATCCAACAATTTTTTTGCCACACCTTGGCCACGGAGTTTATCTGATACATATGTGTGATCCATTATCATTACTTGCCCCTTTTGTTGCCATGTAATTTCCGCTAATCTTTCCCCTTCTTGCTCATAAACAAAAGCAAGCTTATTTTCTGCCAGCTGTTGTAATTGAAATTCCATTTCTCACCACTCCTTTTTATCATAGTAACATAGCTCTTTACACGTAACACTAAAAAAGCCCCCTATGAAAATGAGGGCACTGAAAAAGTCTATATCTTTTCACATTGCGAGGTATTCAACGATTAAATCGTTGAATACCTCGCTTTTTTCATTTGGCACTGTG
>NZ_JBIVCA010000033.1:0-29804 GCF_044746345.1 Lysinibacillus sp. NPDC086135
TTTGATGTCCAAAATTTTGTTTCGTTCACTAACTCAAGGTTAGCTAGTAAAAACTTTATTGATTACGTTTTGCTTGTTCAGTTTTCAAGGTTCATATTGTCGCTGTTTTATCTCAACAGCAACTCTTATATAATATCATGTCGTTCACTTGTTGTCAACAATTATTTTTTTAATTTAAAACTCATTTGTTTTTCAACCGTTATCTTAACGACTCTTATTACTATACCACAATATTTTTGTTTTGCAAGCATCTTATAAAAAATATATTAAAGCGGTTATCCCTAGCACACCCGGAATACCTAATATTGCAATTGTGAATACTGAAAATAGATTAATCGGCACATTATAGCCTGCATACCCTATCCCTAAATGAATAATAAATAATAGTAGAAAGGCGAAAGCAAATCTAAACCAAAACACAGACATTCCTTCTAAAATTTTACCCATCTTGGCATGTCTTATTATTATATAAAGAAAAAGAAGCACTACAGGTACACAAAAGCTCATAATTACTAACCACGACATATGGTTTCCCCCTCAAAAATATAATTATGAAAGTTTATGTTTCCTGTTTTGCTTCTATGAATATTATTTATACCTATGCATTAACTTATTTTTAGCGGATGTTTGGACACCTGCTGAAATAAGTTTGAAAACTATTATTTAATTAATACTCTACGAATTCTAGCTTCCTTGAATAAATAAAAATGTATGCTCTCCGCTGCTTTTCGTTGAGCAATTACTTCTAAATCATAGTCATCTAGTAGTTCTTCAATTATCTTCGCCTGCTGCAAATCCTCTTTTGTTCCTTTTATAAGATTCACAAGCTTGTCATCGAATTCTTTTTTTAATTTTCCCTTACTGCGGAAGAACATATTAATCCCTCACTCACAATTCTCGGCGACCTTCCATTGCCTTCGATAACGTTACTTCATCTGCATATTCTAAATCTCCACCTACTGGTAGTCCATGAGCGATCCGTGTTGTTCGAATACCAGATGGCTTCACTAGACGCGAAATATACATAGCTGTTGCCTCACCCTCAATCGTTGAATTCGTAGCTAAAATAAGTTCTTGAACAGTCTCATCTTGCAAACGAACTAGTAGGGACGCGACATTAATATCCTCCGGACCAACACCATCCATAGGTGAAATAGCTCCCTGTAATACATGATACATACCATTGAAATCGCGCATTTTTTCCATCGCAATTACATCTTTTGTATCTTGGACAACACAAATAATAGAATGATTTCTTTGTTTGTCAGTACAGATATGGCATGGATCTACATCAGTTATGTTGCCACATACGGAGCAATAGCTTAAATTTCGTTTAGCATCAATTAGTGCCTTTGAAAAGGATAAAACGTCATCTTCTTTCATTGTTAACACAAAAAACGCCAGACGAGCCGCGGTTTTCGGCCCGATACCTGGCAATTTCATAAAACTATCAATCAGTTTCGATATTGGTTCTGGGTAGTACATTTATTTACCTCCTAGAACGGAAGATTCATGCCTTGAGTGAATTTACCCATTGTTGCATTCGTTTTTTCATCTACTTTTTTCAGTGCTTCATTTGCAGCAACAACGATTAAATCTTGTAGCATTTCGATATCGTCTGGATCTACTACTGATGGATCAAGATTTACTTCTACAATTTCACGTTGACCAGTTACAGATACTTTCACCATACCGCCACCAGCTGTACCTTCAAATTGCTCTGCATTTAAAGCCTCTTGAGCTTCCATCATTTCCTTTTGCATTTTTTGCATTTTTTTCATCATACCTTGCATATTTCCCATTCCACGCATAAACATATTCCTCCTAAATGATTAATCTTCAACAATCTCAATAAAATCTTTACCAAACAGCTTTTCCGCTTCCGTCACAAGTGGATCTTGTGAAGCAAGTGGTTGAGCATCGTCGATAAACGGCCCTTCTGACATTTCTGCCGGAGGTGGTTCTAATAATTCCATTTCATGATCAGTTTCATCCTGAGAGGATTTTTTCTGTTGCTGTAAGCCATGATCACGAATAAACTCTTCACGTAATTTTAACCAAGCCTCTTCAGGCGTACAAAGCATTTCGTACATAGCACCAGTTTGCCCTGCAATTAATTGTGTGAATTGAGCTTTTAGGGATTGATTATCAGCAACCATTTGACAATGAATATCATACTTGAATTTTAACACAAAAGCACTTGAAGATGCCGCAACAGGTTCAGCCTCTGCCAAAAGAGCTGATTGAGATTTTTGCATTTGACTTAATGCCTGTGCCCAAACCGATTTAATACGTTGCACATCTTGCTTTGTAGCATCCTTTAGTATCTCTTGAATACGGCCTGTTGGTGCTTTATAGCCATTCGGACTTTTTGCTCGTGGGCGCTGTTCTTTTGGTGTTTGCGCCGTTTGCATAGGAGCACCAGCTTGTAATTGGGCTGATAGTTGTTGCACCATCTGCTCAAGTGCCACAATTTTTTGGGCGAGCTCAGGGCTCATAGCTACCTCACCTGAAGTGGTAGTCTGACCAACTGCGCCACCCGAAAACTGCACCATTTTAAGTAATGCTGTTTCCAAATAAATCTTTGTATGGTGGGAGAATCGCATTTCTTGCTGTGTTTTCGCTAAAATATCAATGTAGCCATATAGCAAATCCGGTGCAAAATCATGCGCTAATGTAAACACTCGCTCCTCTGGTGATACTAGTTCTAATAATTCGGCCAAATCTTCACTTGTTTGCAGTAATAATAAATCTCGGAAAAATGTAATTAGGTCCTCAGAAAGGCGAAGAGGATCTTTCCCATCCGCAATAAGCTGTTCTAATAACGCAAGCATTTGTGCGACATCTTTTACTTTAAGAGCTTCTGCTAACTCATAGAAAACTTCCTGACTAATAGAACCTGTCACAAGCAATGTATCCTCAAGCTTCAACTTTTCTCCACTAAAGGATACAACCTGATCTAATAAGCTTAAAGCATCACGCATACCACCCGCTGCTGATTGTGCGATTACCTTTAAACCTTGTTCCTCAAATGGTAACTCAATATCTTCTAATACAACTTTCATGCGCTCAATAATATCACCGGTCGAAAGACGCTTGAAATCAAAGCGCTGACATCTCGAAATAATCGTTGCGGGCAATTTATGAGGCTCTGTCGTTGCTAAAATAAATACAGCATGTGAAGGTGGTTCTTCTAACGTCTTTAAAAGGGCATTGAAAGCACTTGTAGAAAGCATATGTACTTCATCAATGATATACACTTTATATCTACTACTCGCAGGAGCAAATCGAACTTTCTCAATGATGTCTCGGATTTCTTCAACGCGCGAATTAGACGCCGCGTCAAATTCAATAACATCTGGGTGAGAACCGTCTGTAATGCTTAAACAAGTAGCACATTCATTACAAGGCTCTTTTGATGGTGCATGCTCACAATTTAAAGCCTTTGCAAAAATTTTAGCTGTACTTGTTTTCCCGGTACCACGTGGGCCAGAAAATAAATAAGCATGTGTTGTTTTATTCGCTAGGAGAGCATTTTGTAGCGTTCTTTTGACATGTGCTTGACCAGACATCTCTCGGAATGATTGCGGTCGATACACACGATAAAATGCTTGATACGTCAATGGATTCCTCTCCTCTTCTTCATTATATAGAATAGTTCTATTATAGCATTTACCTCATTATTTATAAAATATTGTCATCGTTTTTCTAAAACTTCGGGACAATTCTCTTTCACTTCCTGTAGTGAACGCTGATGCTTCCGGCTCCTATCGTCCGCCGCACAATTTGTAACTTCCTTAAACGTGTTGGTGAATGATCTTCCATCCCCAAAAATATTATAAAATCATAAAAAAACGCATCCGCCTTTTGTAGACGGATGCGTTTGAATTGGCAATTTAATGCCGTGCACCTTTCTTCGACAGCCGCACATAAGCGTTACTCTTGTCGTTAGCTCAGATTAGGCAACCCCGCGGCACATGAATAAGACCACTTAATGCTGCTTCCTTCCGGACCTGACATGGTTCATGGGTATCCATTGCGCAGGACCCAATCGTCAACACTACGTGCAAAAGGCAGACCAAACAATACGGACAGCCTCGAAAAAGGAATTCAGTCTCGCTAGAGCGGATTGCGAGTTACAGGACACCGCTACCTTCCCACCTAGCACGGCAATAACTAGTATACTGACTATTTTCATAAATTGCAACTTAATACGCATAATATTTGTTTGGAACATTCTATCTGCATTGTAAAAAAGAAATTGTTAATCCATTTATACCTCGGCATCATTGTAGCTGTCACTTTGCTTTCACACAGATAAACAATGCCTCTGGAATTGGCTTTGTACTTAGGTCTGCATGAGGGCCGACACGATGTCGGCCATTCGACAATGCCACAGGACATGGCGTTTTTATCGATACAGATCAGTTAGCCGTTATTTCATGGATGCGATGATTTTAAGCTAATATCCTATAAGAACTCCTTTTCGATTCCATGACAGCCGTTAAAAAGTGACTTAGTACCGCATTCATTTCCTTCCTATAAAATCGGGAGACTTCTACATCTGACGCTTCGCTTTCGCTACCACAACATTTGTTGAAAAAAAGTTAAAAAAAATAAAAAATCTGTTGACGTAAATTTTAAAATATGATAAATTAAATCTTGTCGATAAGACAACGTAACAAAACAACATGGAGGTATACCCAAGTCTGGCTGAAGGGATCGGTCTTGAAAACCGACAGGCGGGTAACACCGCGCGGGGGTTCGAATCCCTCTACCTCCTCCAGTTTTAAAATTCCGACTACGAATGTAGCCGTTTTTTTTTGCTTAAAAATTATATGTAACATTTATTAGATGCCACTTCCACTTAGGTTGTGGTATTTTTTTATTGTAAATTAAGGTGTTATAACTGTGAAAAATCTATAGCATTATTTCATCTAGACAAATGCACTTTCATTACGAAACTATTTTTCGCCCCAACGTAACATGAAAAGTAGTGGTACAATTACATTTTATTTCAAACACGCAAACGAGCTTTTTAGCTAATGCTCGTTAATATTATTAGGGAGGATTTTTTTATGCACTCGAAATTTTACATATCTCGTGCTTCCCTCACTTGGGTTTTAACAATCGCTCTGTTAACTGCTATTGGTAGTGAAATTAAAATAATGCCTTTCGCTGATACACCTTTTCGTTTTGGATTAGGAAGTATTATTTTCTTTTTGTGTACTCTACTAAGACCTACACCGATCATTTTTGCTGGATTTACTACGAGTATCGTGACAACCATTTTTCGAGTTATCATTAATTACACTTTACATGATGTTCCAGTAGTCGATAGTTTACTAATACATTTGCCTGCCGCCGCCTTTTATATAATGTTTGCAATATGCCTACAAATTCTAAGCATTCATCAATATAGAGAAAAACCACTATTGCTTGGATTGCTAGTTGCATTTAGTGAAGTATTCAGTAATTTAGTGGAACAACTATTTCGTTTTTTTATAAATTCTTATACTTTTTTATTCCTTCATGATTTACTTATATTATTAGCAGTTGCTTTATTACGTAGCTTTTTTGTTGTTGGTATTTATAGTTCTATTTTAATTGCTGAGCAAAAAAAACGTGTTCAAGAAATGCTTACGATCGGCTCAGATTTATATGTAGAGACACTTTATTTAAAAAAATCGATGAACGATATAGAAGCAATAACAATCAGTGGGTTTGAATTATATCGACAATTAAAATCGCTAGGTTATCATGCAGAAAGTTTACAGGCACTTCATATTGCCCAGGAAATTCATGAAGTGAAGAAGGATTCACAACGCATTTATGCAGGTATTTCTAAAATTGTTGGTGAAAAGAGCTTTGGATCCCTTAGATTGTCAGAATTATTACATTATATTGAAGACGGCAACAGTAAGTACGCTCATTTTCTCGGGAAAGAAATTGAAATTAAATTAAATATTGAAATCGATTTTCAAACGAAGGAACATATTGCATTACTTGCACTTTTGAATAATTTAACAGCTAATGCTATAGAAGCAATTGAAAATCAAGGCATCATTTCTATTGCCATTCAGCAGCAACAGGATGATACTGTACTAACAGTATGCGATAACGGGAAGGGCATTCCACAAAGTAATCTCTCTATTATTTTTGAACCTGGATACACTACAAAATACAATGTAGACGGTGTCGCAGCAACAGGTATTGGTCTTTCACATGTTGTTGAATTAGTAAATAAATTAAATGGCTCAATAACCGTTGAATCAAATACTCAAAACACGATGTTTAAAATTACAGTTCCTACGCAAACTATTCAAACAGGAGAGACTTAAATGAGGTATTTTATTGTAGATGATGATCGTGCAAGTCGGGTCATGTTAAAACAAATTATTGAAGATAGTGGCTTAGGTACAGTTATTGGTGAAGCACGCAATGGTGAGGACGCCATTCCACAAATTTTAATGACACAACCTGAATTTGTGTTGATTGATTTACTCATGCCCAAGCTTGATGGGATTGCAACAGTCGAACACCTTATTCAAAATCGTTTTGAAGGACAATTTGTCATGATTTCTCAAGTTGTGAATAAGGAAATGGTTGGTGAGGCATATAAGCAAGGTATAGATTTCTTTATTCATAAACCGATAAACCGTATTGAGGTTGAAAATGTTTTACGTAAAACAACTGAACAATTTCGCCTAAAAAATTCATTGCTTATTATTCGCCAATCACTTACAAATATTGATCTAAGTGAACAAATAAATCACAAAGCAACGTCACGCGATCATATTCAATCTATCTTAAATGATATGGGTATCGTTGGTGAGATTGGAAGCGAAGATATTATAGCTATCATCGAAACATTACTTGCGCATCAGCACAAAATTGCACCACTTCCACCATTAAAGGAGCTTTATGAGGAGGTTGCAGTTGTCACAAAGGCTACACCAGATGAAATTTTGAAGGAAAGTAAAGCCATTGAACAGCGGGTGCGCCGTACTATATTAGCAGCGATGATAAATCTCGCCAATTTAGGTGTCGTAGATTATACAAACTCCGAATTTGAATATTATGCACCTCGATACTTTGACTTTAAAGAAATTCGTCATCTTATGACTCAGATAGAAGATCACGGAAATCGTAAAGCAAAGGTTAATATTAAGAAATTTATTCAGGTGTTATATTCAGACATTTTAACTAAAGTAAATTAATTTTCTCGGATTTTGTCGGATTTTATAAGTCCTCCGTATTATTAAAGTAAGGCAAGTCCTAAAAATTTTAATATTAGGAGGTACTAAGATTTTGAAGAAGAAATTTAGAATCAGTTTAGCCACTCAAATTTTAGTCGGTTTGATTTTAGGGATTATTATTGGTGGTATCTTTTACGGAAACCCCAAAATTGAAACATATCTACAACCTTTAGGTGATATTTTCCTTCATCTAATTAAAATGATTGTTGTACCGATTATTATTTCAACTTTAATCGTTGGTGTTGCTGGCACTGGAGATATGAAACAGCTTGGACGATTAGGCGGAAAATCGCTTATTTACTTCGAAATTATTACAACAGTAGCAATTGTCATTGGTTTACTTTCCGCAAACTTATTCCAACCAGGCGCGGGTATAAACATGAACGAGCTCTCTCAAGGAGATATTTCAAAATACGTTGCCACTACAGAAGAAGTACAGCATGAAGGACCATTTGATATTATTGTAGGCATTGTACCAACAAATATCATTCAGGCAATGTCTGAAGGTAATATGCTTGCGATCATCTTCTTCTCAGTTATTTTTGGTTTAGGGGTTGCTGCCATTGGCGAACGAGGAAGACCAGTATTAGACTTCTTCCAAGGGGTAGCAGATACTATGTTCTGGGTAACTAACCTCGTAATGAAATTCGCTCCAATTGGGGTATTTGGTTTAATTGGTGTAACCGTTTCCAAATATGGATTCGCTTCCCTAATACCACTTGGTAAACTCGCTATACTTGTTTATGCAACAATGCTATTCTTTATCTTTGTCGTTCTTGGTCTTGTGGCCAAATTTACAGGTATCAGTATCTTCTTCTTAATTAAAGTACTAAAAGATGAGCTGATTTTAGCGTTCTCAACAGCAAGTTCTGAAGCTGTGTTACCACGAATTATGTTGAAAATGGAGAAACTAGGTGCTCCAAAGGATATCGTATCCTTTGTTATTCCAACCGGTTACTCCTTTAACTTAGATGGTTCTACACTGTACCAAGCTATTGCTGCATTATTTATTGCTCAAATGTACGGTATTCACCTAAGCATTGGTGAACAAATTACGTTAATGCTTGTATTAATGGTTACATCTAAAGGGATTGCAGGTGTTCCAGGCGTATCATTCGTTGTGCTTCTAGCAACTTTAGGTACTGTCGGCATTCCAATTGAAGGTTTAGCATTCATCGCAGGTATCGATCGTATTCTTGATATGGGACGTACAGTCGTTAACGTAATTGGTAACTCACTTGCATCTTTAGTTATGGCGAAATGGGAAGGCCGTTTCGATTCAGAGAAAATGAAAAATTACTTTAATGATAATAAAAATTTAGCATAAAAATTAAAAAAATCCTCACGATGTATGGATGGCATCGTGAGGGTTTTTTTATTTTTGATCACTGAAAGGAGTTAATACTTTAATACTTTATCTAAATAATTAATAATAGATTCTTTTCCATTTGCATGTGCCTCTTGAGCACGTACGTCATCTTTTTCAAGCTTTACCTCAGCGGCTGCTACAATACGCTCTGCATCTTCCTGTGGCACGACAACGACACCGTCCACATCCCCAATAATATAATCACCAGGGCGAACAGAAACGCCTCCAATAGCAATAGGAACATTTACTTGGCCACCGCCATTTTTATTGCCAGCTGCTACCGTTGTACCAAGTGAAAATACGGGAAAGTCTAGTTCACGAATAGCTGCAATATCACGAATAACACCATCAACGACAAAGCCCTGTACACCTATACCCTTCGCTAATGAAAGAACAAAATCACCAGCAACTGCACGATTGGTATTCCCTTTAGCGTCAATTACTAAAATATCCCCTTCTTGAGTAGCTCGAATGGCTTCCAATACTGCACCATTTTCGCCATCTGGTAAGCGTACTGTTACCGCACGGCCAGCAATTTTATAATGATCTGCTAACGGTTTAATATCACTGCGTAAATTCGTATGTCCTCCTGTCGCATCTGAAACTGCAGTCGTTGGCAAATGCTTAAAACTTACTTCCACTTTTGTCATCTATAACACCCCTATTATAATTTACGAAAGCTTTACACAATTATTGTAAATAAAACTCATCTACTATTTCAATATATTTCAGAAAATTACGTAATTTATGTCGCTACTAGCATTAATAATTGTTAAAAAGATCAATCATCTGTAATAAAGTTTTTAATTAAAAATCCTGTTTTTTCTCTAACTACAGGAGTAAATTGTATAAATGATATTTATAGTAAGGCACATATAAACTTACTTTTATATAAAAATAAATATATTAAGTATAAGTTTACCAATAGGAGGCGATTGTTTTGAAAGGAGAATTTGGTGATTCGATTAAAAATAAGGTGTATGAACATAGGGTGTTAAGAAGAATGTCCCAAAAGGAGTTAGCTGACGCTGTTGGAGTTTCTAAGCAAACTATCTTTGTAATGGAAAAGAATAATTATTCCCCTTCACTAGTGTTAGCATATCGAATAGCCAACTTTTTTGAGGTTGATATAAGTGAAATATTCTCTTATGTACGAAAGGAAGATAATAATGATTGATTTATTAAACAATTGGATGTTAGAAAGTACTGATAATTTTAATATTGTTGTAGGAATTACAGCCATTCTATTACTAGGTTCTATAGTTATACTTTTCATCTTCAGTAGAAAAATTGGGCAACCCGATGAAAGAACGAATGCTATCTATCTATCTTAAAATCATTTCATGTATGTTTACTACCCAAATTATTATGAATGCTATTTTTATTTCATTAGTTGATAGTAATATCGAATACTTCCGTCAGTTCTTTCTACTACTTCAAGGCATTGTATTTTTAATTGGGGCAATTTATGCAATTAGATTATATAGAAAAGAAATTAAATAATCTTACATAGCTTAAATATTTATAAAATTTAACAAATTCATTAGAAAAGAATCCATTTTGATCAATCTTTTTTCAAAATGGATTCTTTTATTTATTTTAAAGTAGCACTACTTCATGATTCTGAAGAGCGGAAAAGTGAAGCTATAAAAAACGTGGCATGAAGTCGGCAAAAAATTACCCATGTTTTTTTAATAAATGTAATACTTCTTCCGATGTAGTAGCTACATGAACAAGTGACTTCTGTTCAGTTCGTATAAAACCTTCCTCCAGCATTTTCTGAAGTTGTTGTAAAAGCGCATCATAAAAATTATTTACATTATATAAAATTACAGGTTTTTCATGTAGTCCAATTTGTGCCCATGTAAACACTTCAAAATATTCATCCATTGTCCCTCCACCACCTGGTAAAGCTATAAAAGCATCTGCTAACTCTACCATTTTGGCTTTACGTACATGCATAGACTCAACAAAATGAAGCTCTGTTAACGAGGCATGTGCTATTTCCCGCTGCTGTAAATGAGTTGGCATCACGCCAATAACCTCTCCTCCAGCTTTTAATACTGCATCTGCAACTTTGCCCATCAGTCCTGTTTTCGAACCACCATAAACGACACCATGACCATTTTGAGCTAATACAGTCCCTAATTCGGCTGCTTTCTCTGCATAAATTGGGTTTATGCCTAAGCCGGAACCGCAATACACCGCTATTTTTATAACAATCCCTCCTACTCAAAAGACGTGACACAATAGGCTACATATTGTCTCACGTCTTTTGATCATTTATTTTCTTCAATTACTTTTTTCTGCACGTAGCTGCGCATTCGGTCATAAATTTAAGCATAGTTTATTTCCTATTTACGTAAATGGCTCGTTTGTTTTAGCATATGACTGATGCGGCTCACAATTGATTCAATTGCCTCAGGATTTTTTAATAAATCATAATCATTAATATCCAAACGAAGAACTGGGCATGAATTAAAATTATTGATCCAGTTCTCATAGCGGTCATGCATTTCAATCCAATAATCATTCGGTGTTTGTTGCTCCATTGTACGTCCACGCTCTTGAATACGACCAATTACAGCATCAATTGGCCCCTCTAAATAAACAAGTAAATCTGGATGTGGGAAATACGGTGTCATCACCATCGCATCAAATAAATTTGTATACGTCTCGTAATCCGTTGGGCTCATTGTACCTTTGTCATAATGCATCTTAGCAAAAATCCCTGTATCTTCGTAGATTGAACGGTCCTGAATAAACCCGCCTCCATATTCAAAGATTCGTTTCTGCTCCTTAAAACGCTCCGCTAAAAAATACACCTGTAAATGGAAGCTCCATTTTTCAAAGTCCTCATAAAATTTATCTAAATATGGGTTAGTATCCACCTTTTCAAATGAAGTACGGAAATTTAACGCTTCTGCCAACGCCTTTGTCATTGTTGACTTCCCTACACCAACCGTACCAGCGATTGTAATGACCGTTTGTGGAGGAATACCATATTTCTCTCTCAAATTCATTGTTGCAAGCTCCTTTGTTGTAACGTATCCTTTATTGTTTGTAAAACATATTTCAAATCATTTGGATTTTTTACGAAATCAAGCTGATCACCATTAAATCGAATAACAGGAATATCAGGATGCATATTCTCAAAATGCTCGATAAAGGAATGATAATCTGCCACCAGTTGCTCCATGTAATCCCGTGAAATCATTTTTTCAAATTCACGACCACGCATCGCAATACGTTTCATCAATGTATCAACACTGGCATGTAAATAAACAACTACATTCGGTACAGGCATATCTTTCGTTAATATTTTATATATTTCCTCGTATTTATCATACTCAGCTGATGCCAATGTACGCTTTGCAAATATTAAATTTTTAAAAATATGGTAGTCCGCTACAACAGGTTTATCATCTGTTAAACGGAAATTTTTTATATCCGATAATTGTTTGTAGCGATTACATAGGAAGAACATTTCCGTCTGGAAACTCCACTCCTCTATGTTTTCATAAAACTTATTTAGAAAAGGGTTTTCGTCTACTATTTCTTTTAATAGATGGTAATTAAATGTCGCTGCAATCTCTTTAGATAAAGAGGTTTTACCAACACCAATCGGACCTTCTACCGTAACAAATGGAACCGTCACCAGAAGCTCCTCCTTTATGTTCTATGGATTCTATCGTCAATTACCCGTCTCTCGGGGTTTGTATTATATTGTAGCTATTGCTTCGCTTTCAATGCGTCCGGAATCGGCTGAAAGAAGTTAAAAATAAATCAGTGTTTTTCATTGTATCATAGTGAGAAAGTGAAAAACAGAACCAAACTATTTCTCTATTAAAATAGGAGGCGAAAACCAATACCGTGACATCCGCTGAAATAAATAAAAAGTAGACCCACTCAAAGTGGATCTATCTTTCCCCTTATAATTTAACTCGCTGCAAACGCAGTGCATTTAAAACGACAGATACGGAGCTAAAGGCCATCGCTGCACCTGCTACCCATGGAGCTAGTAAACCGATTGCGGCAATTGGAATACCTAATGTGTTGTAAGCGAATGCCCAGAATAAGTTTTGTTTAATGTTGCGCATTGTTTTACGACTCATGATGATAGCATCTGCAATACTGTTTAAATCGCCGCGAATCAGTGTGATATCCGCTGCTTCCATAGCAACATCTGTACCGGTACCAATCGCCATCCCAATAGTAGCTGTCGCAAGTGCCGGGGCATCATTAATGCCATCACCAACCATCGCTACTTTTTTACCCGTAGCTTGCAGTTTTTTCACTTCATTAGCTTTGCCTTCCGGAAGTACTTCGGCAATCACATGATTCACACCAACTTCTGCTCCAATTGCTTGTGCTGTACGTTCATTATCACCAGTCATCATAATTACAGTAATGCCCATCTCTTGTAGACGACTAACCGCTTCTTTTGAAGTATCTTTCACTGTATCAGCAACTGCTACTAGACCAGCATACTGACCGTTAATGGCAGCTAGCATTGCCGTTTTACCGTTTTCCTCCAATTGCTCCATTGTTGGTAGAATATCATCCATATGAATACTGTATTGTTGCATCAATTTACGTGTACCGATGATAACGCCTTGACCAGAGACCGTCGCTTGCACACCGTAACCCGGTATTGCTTCAAAGAATTGAACATCTCCTAGATTAATACCGCGATCAACAATCCCTTGAACAATTGCTTCTGCTAACGGATGCTCTGATTGCTTCTCTGCTGCACCAATCAACGATAAAAAGCGTGCTTCATCTTGATTTGCTGCTAGTATAACATCCGTTAATACAGGTTTGCCGTGTGTCACTGTACCTGTTTTATCAACAACTACTGTATCGATGCTTTGTGTCTGCTCTAAATGTTCTCCACCTTTAAATAAAATACCAAATTCCGCTGCACGACCAGAACCCGCCATAATAGAAGTTGGCGTTGCTAATCCAAGCGCACATGGACAAGCGATAACGAGAACTGCAATTAAAACTTCAAGTGCAGGCGTAAATTCACCAGGTTGCACCCAAATAATCCAAATTAAAAACGTGACAAGTGCAATGCCAACAACGATTGGTACAAAAATACCTGAAATTTGATCTGCTAAGCGCTGAATTGGCGCTTTGGAGCCTTGTGCATCTTCTACAACTTTAATAATTTGTGCTAAGGCTGTTTCACGACCGACTTTAGTCGTCGTCATTTTAATGAAGCCATTTTTATTTATAGTAGAACCAAATAATAGGTCACCTTGCTTTTTATCAACAGGTAAACTTTCCCCTGTTAACATTGATTGATCTACAGCTGTTGTTCCTTCTAATACCTTACCATCAACAGGAATTTTTTCACCAGGCTTCACTAAAATAATGTCACCAATGACTACTTCTTCTAACGGTACTTCTTTCTCTACACCGTCACGAACAACGATGGCCGTTTTTGCCTGAAGGCCCATTAATTTCTTGATTGCTTCAGATGAGCGACCCTTTGCTTTTGCCTCAAATAATTTACCTAATAAAATTAAAGTAATTAATACGGCACTCGTTTCAAAATATAGGTGAGGGGCATGATGTGACCCCGCAGTAATAATTGCTTGATATACGCTATAAAAATACGCCGCAGATGTTCCCATTACTACAAGTACATCCATATTGGCACTACCATTACGTAAAGCTTTGTAGGCTCCAACGTAAAATTGTTTCCCAATAATAAATTGAACAGGCGTAGCCAACACCATTTGCACCCATGGATTCGTTAAAAATTCAGGAACATATAAAAATGATGTAAATGAAAAATGTCCTACCATCGTCCACAGTAATGGTAATGAAAGAATGGCCGATAAAATAAATTTTTTCTGCTGTTGTTTGATGGCCAGCTCACGATGATCCACAGTTTCTTGCTCATCTGCCTTTTGATGAGCCTCATATCCTAATTTCTCAACCTTTGCAATAATATCTGCAATCGTCACCTCAGATGGATTAAATTCTATAGTAGCTTTTTCGAGTGCTAAGTTAACGTTTGCAGAGGATACACCTGCTAGTTTATTTAAACCCTTCTCTATACGTGTAGCACAGGCTGCGCATGTCATGCCCGTAATATTGAATTCTGTTTTTTGCTTCACGACACCATAACCAAGTGCTTCAATTTTCTTTTCAAAGTCTTCTTCGTTTAATTTTGTCGGATCATATTTAATGGATGATTTTTCAAGAGCTAAATTAACTGTCGCTTGTTCTACACCATCCATTTTATTTAAACCTTTTTCTATACGAGACGCACAGGCTGCACATGTCATACCTGTAATTTGCAAATTTGCTTCTTTTATTTCCGAACTCATCATCATTTCTCCTCTCCACATACCAACACGGGGTATGTTAAATTGAAAATAAGAGAGTGCTACAAGAGCACCCTATTTATATTATTTAACGTCATAGCCTTGATCATCGATCGTTTCTTTAATTTGGTCTAGAGATACTTGTGTTTCGTCAAATGCTACATCTACTAAACCTTCTGCTAAGTTTACTTTTACTTGTTCAACGCCAGTTAAAGCGCCAACACTTTTTTCTACTGAGTTTACACAATGTCCACATGACATTCCTTGTACGTTTAAAGTTACGTTTTGCATAAATATCTCTCCTTTAATGTTAAGTACTGTATAGGGGTATATATTTCTTAAAAAAATTTACTTTTTCATTAACTTTTGAATAGTCACTACTAATTCATCTAACACTGCATCATCACCTTCTGATAGGCGATCTACTACACATCCCTTTAAATGACCTTCTAATAATATCTTTGCAACACTATTTAAAGCAGACTGTGTGGCAGACAGTTGCGTAATAATATCATCACAGTAAACGTCTTTGTCAATCATCCCTTTAATACCTCGGATTTGACCTTCAATTCGATTTAAACGAGTCGTTAAATCCTTTTTAACGCGTTCAGGATGATGACTTTTTCGGCACGAAGTAGCTTCCTCTGTATGACAAGCATCTTCTTTCACTTTATCCTCCATTTAATACACCTCCTACCTTACAATTTTATATTACCATACCCACGAAGGGTATGTAAAGCCGAAAATTTTTAGAATTTTTTAATGATGATGGTGATGATTTGACTGCTCATTTATTATTGTACATAAAATGGAGTTATCATGCTTATGTGCTACTGTTTCCAATTGAATCGTTACGTGCTTTATGCCCTTATGCTCAAGATTATGTTCAATTTCTCGTAATATATGCTCACTATCCGCAATTTTTAGCTGGCCATCAACAACTGCATGACAAGAAAGTGCATTTGTTCCGCTTGTTATTGTCCAAATGTGTAAATCGTGAATGCTATGCACACTATCTGTCTGTACAATAGTTTGTATAATTTCTTCAACGTCTACGTTTGAAGGTGTTCCTTCCAAAAGAACATGAACAGCAGCCTTCGTTACATAGTAGCCGCTTCTCAATACTAATATTGCAACAATAACACTCGCCAATGGATCAGCCCAGCCCCAACCAAAAAACATCATTAATAATGCGGCTACGATGGCCCCTACAGATCCAAGCATATCGCTTAATACGTGTAAAAAAGCTCCACGCATATTTAAATTATCTTGTGTATCACTGCCACGCATCATAATCCAAGCGACTAAAATATTGATCAAAAGACCGATTGTACTAATAATCAACATCCCTGTAGTTGCCACTTCTGGTGGATTTGCAAAACGTTTTATTGCTTCATAGAAAATGAATAAAGCAATAAAAATTAATGTCACACCGTTTAATACTGCTGCTAAAATTTCAAATCGTTTATAACCGTACGTTTTACTATAGCTTGCAGCCTTTTCTCCCAATATAAAGGCAAGTAAGGCTATTGCTAATGAAATGGCATCACTTAACATATGACCTGCATCGGATAAAAGAGCCAAACTATTTGTTAAATAGCCACCAATCACTTCAACAATCATATAACTCGTAATAATAATAAATGATACTATTAAAACCTTTTTGTTTGCGCCATGTGTATGATCATGGCTGTGATCATGATTATGTCCCATGTTTTATCCCCCCATTATCTAGTTATGTGTAGCATGCTCAATAGCTTGCATCAACAAATTCATAATGTGATCATCATCTGTTGAATAATATAAAGTTGTACCTTCTCTTCTATATTTCACTAACCGTAAATTTTTCAAAAAACGCAATTGATGTGAAACTGTTGATTGACCTAAATCTAAAACCTTAGCAATGTCGTTGACTGCATGTTCATCCGTACATAATAAATTTAAAATACGAATTCTTGTCGGATCACTTAATGCTTTAAATGTTTGAGACACGACAAATAGAGTTTCTTCGTCTAAATGTTGCTTTTTGTTATCCTGAACCTCTGTATTTCGTAATTTTTCATCCATTTAGTTTACTCCTAACCTTTTTATATTTATATATGAGAATATGTTCATATATAAATATAAATAGTTTTTTTGGAAATGTCAACGTTTTACGTTCTTACCGAATCCAGACGCGATTATTCCGAGACATACTTGATAGTAGCAATTGTCAATTAAGCAAGATACACTAAGTGATAAGGAGAGATCATAGTGGATATTTTTAAAACAGACCGATTGTTTATGAACAGTGCACTAGAAGAAGCTAAGAAAGCAGCTTTACTTGGAGAAGTGCCAATAGGGGCTGTGCTTGTATATGATGGAGAGATTATTGCACGAGCTCATAATTTACGAGAAACAACACAAAATGCAACGACGCATGCTGAATTAATGGTTATTCAAGATGCTTGTAAAAAAATAGGAAGCTGGCGTCTTGAAAAAACAACACTCTATGTGACACTTGAACCTTGCCCTATGTGTGCAGGTGCAATTTTGCAATCTCGTGTGCCGCGTGTCGTATATGGTGCAAGGGATATAAAAGCAGGCTGTGTAGATTCACTCTATCGATTATTAAACGATGCACGCTTTAACCATGAATGCGAAGTAACAGAAGGAATTTTAGCTGAGGAATGCGGACAAATCTTAACCGATTTTTTCCGAGCATTACGTGAACGAAAAAAAGCAGAGAAAAAGGCACGACAAGCTTTAGTTGTTGAAAATGAAAAATTTTAAAAATTTCACATAGTGAAGAAGGTGTCTCAGATTGAGGCACCTTCTTTTCTATGATTAGGGGATAGCATATATATGAAATAGGTTGTAATAGCGACAACATTATTCATAACAATAATGTTTTTAAATACGCAGTCTAAAAAAAATGGAAAAAGCGATATAGCAAGTACATTACTGACTAACCTAAAGAAAAATTTCAATACACATAAACCATTGACATGCATAAACTGAAAAGGGAAAATATAACTAGTAATAATTTAATTTAAAAGGTAATTAATAGGGAGGTAATGTTTTAATGCCTATTTTTGATAGAGTGAAGTTCGATGGTTTACGCTCACGCGATTGGTTAATCTACAAGCATCCGAATGAAAAGCTAGTGTTAGGTACTACACTTATCGTCAACGAAGGTCAAGTAGCCATTTTTGTAAAGGGTGGGCAAATATGTGATGTATTTAATTCAGGCACACATGTTTTATCAACCAATAACTTACCATTACTTCACCATGTTGTGAATTTTACTTATGGAGGGGATACACCTTTTTCAGCAGAAATCTACTTTATAAATCTAACGGTAAAATTAGATTTATATTGGGGAACCTCTGATCCTATTCAACTAATTGACCCAAAATACTTTGTAAAATTACGTATACGAGCATTTGGACAATTGGCTCTTCGCCTTGATGACTATTTATTATTCTTTACAGAAGTTATAGGCTCTATGAATAAAGATGATATTGTTAGTTTCGAAAAAGTACAAGATTACTTTAAAGGTTCTCTTATTACATCCATAAAAACTGAACTTGCAAATAAAATTATTAATGAGAAAATCTCTGCACTAGAAATAACAACAGAGCTTCATAATATTTCAAATAGTTTAAAAGGAAAAATATCTGAAGAATTCAATGCGTATGGTTTTATAATGGCCCATTTCCATATTCAATCAATTAATTTCCCAGAGGAAGATTTCAATAAAATAAATGAAATTTTACAAGATAAAGCTAAGTTCGAAATTATGGGTGACAATCGTTATGTAACACAACGTAGCTTTGATATATATGAATCTGCTGCATCAAATGAGAATGGAGTAGCTGGATTATTTGCTACAAGTGGAGTTGGCTTAGGCGTAGGGCAAGGTATGGTGACTATGATGAATCAACAAGTACAACAGCCTAGCAATAATGTTACACATAAAATATGTCCTTCTTGCCATGGTAATATCTTATCTACTAGTAAATTTTGCAACTTATGTGGTGAAAATTTAACGCTAAAGGTCATTACATGTCATTCTTGTCAGAGTGAAAACGAGGAATCATCAAAATTCTGTTCTTCTTGTGGAACTAGTTTACACAAGCCTGTTTGTTCATGTGGACAAGAACTAGATGTTACTTCGAAATTTTGTAATAACTGCGGTACTCCAGTCGAATCAATTCAATAGATAATCATAACAGTGTAGTTAAAAACGATACATCGGAAAATGTAAATTAAACAAATATCATTGATTAGGAGATATTGACATGAAAAATATCGAATGTCCACAATGTGGTGCAGCGGCTGATGTCACATTAGCTCAATGTAAATATTGTGGTGAAAAATTCAATTTCCAAAAAGAACAGCAAATTGTGCAACAACCAGTTTATCAACAGCAATCACAGCCTGTATATCAAACACAGCCCCAATATTCAGCTCCTATGTTTGACGGCATCGATCCTTCTTGGCCTATAAAAAATAAAACAGTCGCAGGGGTACTAGCTATCTTTTTAGGTGGAATCGGAATCCATAAATTTTACTTAGGGAAAATTGGACAAGGTATATTGTACCTCATCTTCTTCTGGACATATATTCCGGCCCTTATAGGCTTTATAGAGGGCGTTATTTACTTGCTTTCTAACGAACATAACTTCTCTGTGAAACATCGAGTTCGACCTCGCTAACCTACTTTTTAAAAAAAGAAAAACTACTGTAGAGATTAGATATTTTCAACAGTAGTTTTTTCTTTTAGCCGCTTTGTTTTCGACTCGGCTTACTTTGGAGCGATTACTTCTTTTCCGCCCATATATGGTCTTAATACTTCAGGAATTACTACGCTTCCGTCAGCTTGCTGATAATTTTCTAGGATTGCTGCTACTGTACGGCCGATTGCAAGACCTGAGCCGTTTAATGTGTGTACATACTCTGGTTTTGCATTTGGCTCACGACGGAAGCGAATATTTGCTCGACGTGCTTGGAAATCTTCAAAGTTAGAGCATGAAGAGATTTCGCGGTACATATTTTGAGCTGGAATCCAAACTTCTAAATCGTACTTTTTCGCAGCAGTAAAGCCTAAATCAGCTGTACACATTTTTAGTTTGCGGTATGGTAACCCTAATAATTGTAGTACTTTTTCTGCATGACCTGTTAATAGTTCTAGCTGTTCATAAGATTCTTCTGGTTTAACAAAGCGTACTAATTCTACTTTGTTGAATTGATGTTGGCGAATTAAACCACGTGTATCGCGTCCCGCAGAACCTGCTTCTGAACGGAAGCATGCACTATATGCTGCAAAGCCATGTGGTAATGCTTCAGCTGGTAAAATTTCATCACGATAGAAGTTTGTCACAGGTACTTCTGCTGTTGGAATCATGAAATAATCTGTGTCATCTAACTTAAAGACATCTTCTTCAAATTTAGGTAGTTGTCCTGTCCCTGTTAAGCTATCACGATTGACAATTACAGGTGGTAACATTTCTTCATAACCATGCTCTTCTGCATGTAAGTCCATCATAAACGTCATTAAAGCACGTTCTAAACGAGCGCCAAGACCACGATAGAATAAGAAACGACTACCAGTCACTTTTGCACCACGTTCAAAGTCAACAATTTGTAAGTCTGTAGCGATATCCCAGTGTGCTTTAATGTCAAAATCAAATGTTGGTATCTCACCCCAAGTATATTCTTCCACATTATCGTCCTCTGTTGTGCCAACTGGTACAGATTCATGTGGAACGTTTGGTAAACGCATCATCATATCGTTAAAGCGTTCTTCTACATCATTTAATTGAACATCTAGCTCTTTAATTTCATCGCCAACTTGACGCATACGTGCAATAACTTCATCCGCATTTTCTTTGTTACGCTTCATAATAGAAATTTGCTCAGATACTTTATTGCGCTCAGCTTTAAGCTCTTCTGTTTTTGCAATTAATTCACGACGCTTTGCATCTAATTGCTCAAAATCGTCTAAGTTTCCTAAATCCTCATTACGTGTTAATAGCATTTCTTTAATTTCCGCGAAATTATCGCGCACGCGTTTAATATCTAACATCGTCATACCTCCAGTAGATTCTTAATGATGGGAAAATAGTTAGTAAAAACACAAAAAAGCCCTCATCCCCAAAAGGGACGAGAGCTACCCGCGTTGCCACCCTAATTGATTAGACACATTGTACTTTGTCTAATCCACTTATTTCATAACGGCATTTCAGCCGGCGACAGCCTACTTCATTAACTTCGACTGCGCAACTCCAGGACGGATTCACAAGTGCTTTTATCAGCTTCCACCACCCGCTGACTCTCTAAAAAAAACGTGCTTGCTACTACTTCCCATCATCGTGTTCAGTTATTTAAATTTTATCCATACTGTACTATATGAAGTGAAAATTTGCAAGTCATACCATAGAAGATACAAAATATTCAAGAATTCGTGCATCTGACGTTAATTCTGGATGGAAGGAACATCCTAAGAAATGGCCGTCCTTTGCTAACACGATCTTGCCTTCATGCTCCGCTAATATTTCAACACCTTCACCTATGGAAACAATATGTGGCGCACGTATAAAGACTGCCGGAATAGCAGCACCTATTTCCGGTATGTCGAGCTTCACTTCAAAGCTATCTACCTGACGTCCATAAGAATTCCGTGCAACTACCACATCCATTACTGCTAAATGTGATTCATAATCCACTAATTCCTTTGCTAATAAAATCAATCCTGCACATGTTCCAAACATCGGTAAACCGTGCTTTGCAAGTGCGCGAATTGGCTCCAATAGCTCATAGCGATTCAGCAATTTCCGCATCGTTGTACTTTCTCCACCAGGCAAAACAAGTCCATCAAGCTTCTCTAAATCAGCACTTTGTTTTACTAAGACCGTTTCGCATCCAAGAGACTCTAACATTTGCACATGCTCTCTTACCGCTCCCTGTAATGCTAAAACACCGATTCGCTTCATTTTTTACCAACCTCGCTCTTGCATACGCTCATTTTGACCAAGCTGTGCAATATCGATGCCTTTCATCGGAACACCTAGCTCTTTTGAAATTTCAGCAATTAACTTGTAGTCCTTATAATGCGTAGTAGCCTCAACAATTGCACGAGCAAATTTCTCTGGGTTCTCTGATTTAAAAATACCAGAACCAACAAATACACCGTCTGCTCCAAGCTCCATCATTAATGCTGCATCAGCTGGAGTAGCAACCCCACCTGCTGCGAAATTCACTACTGGTAAACGGCCAAGACGCTTAATTTCTCTTAATAATTCAAAAGGAGCACCGAGCAATTTAGCCTCGGTCATTAATTCATCCTCTGTCATACCAACTACCTTACGTACTTGCGCATTCACTTTACGCATATGACGAACTGCCTCAACAATATTACCTGTCCCTGGTTCCCCTTTAGTTCGTAGCATAGAAGCTCCCTCACCAATGCGTCGAGCAGCTTCGCCTAAATCGCGACACCCACAAACAAAGGGCACTGTGTAATCGCTTTTTAATAAATGAAACTCTTCATCTGCTGGCGTTAATACTTCACTTTCATCAATATAATCGACACCCATTGCTTCTAACACTCTTGCTTCTACAATATGTCCAATACGTGCTTTAGCCATTACAGGAATGGATACTGCCCCCAATACCTCCTCGACAATACGAGGATCAGCCATACGTGCAACACCACCCGCCTTGCGAATGTCTGATGGTACTCGCTCTAATGCCATAACAGCTACAGCTCCTGCCGCTTCCGCAATTTTCGCCTGTTCTGCATTAATAACATCCATAATGACGCCACCCTTTTGCATTTCCGCCATCCCGCGCTTAACTAATTCTGTACCTGTTTGTTTCATGATTTCTAACCTCCACCTTTATGATGAAATTTAGTATAATTGAAATTGACCATATAAAAATATCCAGTTTATAAAATAATCGTAAGGTCAGGAGAATTAATGCACATGGACATGCTATTATTCCAACTAGAAAAAAATGGTGAAAAACCGCTCTACGATCAGCTTTATCGCGGCATTAAAGAAGCTATTATTACAAATAAAATAGCAGTAGGAGAAAAATTACCATCAAAAAGAAAATTAGCCGATTTTTTGAATATTTCACAAACAACAATTGAAATTGCCTATGCACAGCTACTTGCTGAAGGGTATATTATGTCTAAATCCCGTGTCGGTTATTTTGTAGAGGAAATTGACGAGCTTCCGTATATTCAGCAGGATACAATAACTTCCTTAAACGAACAACCTAAGAAAAAATCGTACAAGATAGATTTTAATCCTGGTTCGATCGATATTGATGCCTTCCCTTTTCAGACATGGCGAAAATATGCGAAAGAGCTCTTTGATGATGCCTCAAAGGAATTATTATTAACAGGTGAGCCTCAGGGAGAACTATCTTTGCGAACAGAGATTGCTAATTATTTATTTCAATCACGCGGGGTTGTATGTAGTCCTGAGCAAATTGTCATCGGTTCAGGAACAGAACAGCTTCTACCAATGATTTTGCGCCTCTTTAGTGACAATACTTGTTTTGCCCTTGAAAACCCTGGATATCCAGCTGTGCATCGTATGTTTTCCCAACATAAGCGAAAGGTTTATCCAATTGCAGTCGATGATGAAGGAATTATCATTCATGAGCTCGAAAAAACTAGCGCTGACGTTGTTTATATCACGCCATCTCACCAATTCCCTACAGGAGCAGTATTATCGGCGACAAGACGTGCACAGGCTTTAAATTGGGCCTCACAAAGCTCCTCTCGATACATTATTGAAGATGATTATGATTCTGAATTTCGTTATACTGGAAAACCAATTCCTGCACTTCATGCATTAGATCGAAATGATAAAGTAATTTATATGAGTACATTTACAAAATCATTAATGCCGTCCTTACGCGTCGCTTATTTTGTACTTCCACCAAAATTACTTGCCGCTTATAATGACGTATTTAATTACTACTCATCGACAGTACCTCGTTTCGATCAACATATTGTAGCTAATTTTATGCGTGACGGCCATTTTGCTAAGCATTTAAATCGAATGAGAAAGATATATCGAAAAAAGCATGAAAAACTTACTTCTATTTTAGAAAACTATTCTAATCAAATTAACATTACTGGTGAGCAAGCAGGCATGCATATTTTACTCGATGTACAACATACTTTGTCTGAAAAGCAATTACAGCAGTTTGCTTCCAATGCGGAGATCAGAATCTATCCACTCTCTGATTATCGCTTGGATCACTCTTCACCCTTAAAAGCTCAATTTTTACTAGGCTTTGGAGGCATACCTGTACATGAAATTGAACCTTCTATCGAAAAGCTAATGAACTGTTGGGATATACAGAAAAAAAACCAATCAACCTCACGTTAAAAGGTTGACTGGTTTTTCTTTGATATTATGATTCTATTAGCTGAATATTATAAAGCTCAAACCATGTATGAATTTGACCCAGATAAGCTAAAAGCTGTGGACCTGCCATTAATTGTCCATACCAAGGAACTTTGAAAGAACTGCCACCCGATTCAATGAGCTCTATTAGTTTCTGTCGTTCAAATAATTCATGAAGAATTGAATTTTTGTCCTCCATTATGCCTTTGAGCCATTTTTGAACGCCCGCTGTATAAACTGGATGATACGTTTTAGGATACGGGTTCTTTTTCCGATATAAAACTTCTTCTGGCAATAAATGCTGCATTGCTTTACGAAGTAAACCCTTTTCCATACCGTTTAAATTTTTCATTTCCCAAGGAATATTCCACGTATATTCTACAAGACGATGATCTGCAAACGGCACACGGACTTCAAGACTCGCCCCCATGCTCATACGGTCTTTTCGTTCCAGCAATGTTTGCATAAACCATACCATATTCAAATAAAACATTTCTCGTTGCCTTACTTCCTCAATACTCTCCCCATCAAGATATGGTACTTCAGCAATTGTCTCCGAAAAAGCCTGTTGCGCATATGATTCAACTTTTAATTTCTTACGCCATCGCTCTTGTAACATTGTTGATCTTTCAGACAATGAACGAATCCATGGAAAACCTGTAGTCGTTTCTGTAAACCATGGATAACCACCGAAAATTTCATCTGCACATTCACCTGATAGCGCAACGGTAAAATCCTTTTTAATTTCTCGACAAAACCATAATAACGATGAGTCAACATCTGCCATTCCTGGTGAATCTCTAACGATGACAGATTCTACTAAGCAATCGATTAATTGCTGCTGAGAAATTTCTTCAGCATGGTGTGTTGTACTAAAGGTATCTGTCATTTTTTGAATCCAATACGTGTCCGTGGATGTTTGAAAAGCATGTGGATTAAAAAAACGTTCATTATCCTCGTAGTCTATAGAGTACGTATGAAGTTTGCCTTTATTTTGTTGCTGAAACATGGTTGCAGCAATTCCCGTAATAATACTGGAATCTAATCCTCCTGAAAGTAATGTACAGATTGGTACGTCTGAAACAAGCTGTCGTTCAATAGCATCCGTTAGTAAAAAACGGACATGATCGATTGTCTCCTCTAATGACTCTTCATGATGTTTACTCTGTAACTGCCAATACTGCCAAACGCGTATACCCTCTCTAGAAAAACGCATTGCATATCCTGGACGTAACTCATTAATATTCTGAAAAGGTGACTTTCCGGGCGTTCTAGACGGTCCTACAGCCATAATATTTGCTAGCCCTTCCGTATTAACGGTTGTTTTAATCAATGGATGAGCTAATAATGCTTTCACTTCGGATGCAAAAAGTAAGCCGTCTTGTTGTTCTGTGTAAAATAAAGGCTTTACACCTAATCTGTCTCGGCATAAAAACAGAGATTGTGATTGTTCATCCCATACACCAAAAGCGAAAATTCCATTTAAAAAATCAACACACTGCTCTTTCCATTCAATATAAGCAGTTAATAATACTTCCGTATCTGAATGTGTTGTAAAAAGATGCCCTCTCTTTTGCAGCTCTTTTCTTAGTTCTTCTGTATTATATAGCTCGCCATTATATGTAATGACATAGTTTGCACCATCGTGTACTTTTTTCATCGGTTGCTTCCCACCGATTAAATCTATGACGGCTAGCCGACGATGACCAAATGCAATATGCTCACTACACCAAATATTTTCATCATCTGGCCCTCGTTTATTTAACGTTTGCGTCATTAACTTTAGAATGTCATTAGTTGTTCTTAAATCCTTTTGAAAGCTAGCCCATCCTGTAATACCACACATTTAGCCACATCCTTTCGCCTAATAGCGTATGCAGTAAAGCGTAAAAATGTGAAAAAGGAACACGTAGATGTTTTAAAAACATCTACGTGTTCCTTTTATTAATTATTATCAATTATGCCTCGGCATAATTGTGTCTGGAATCGGCCGGAGGCTTTAACTTATTTCAGAAGATGTTTGGACAGCCGCTGGAAAGTAACTTAAACCCGCATTCATCTCCGTCTATAGAGGTGGAGACTTCTACTGAAATAAGTTAAAATAAGCCACCAACAAAGTCAGTAATGCCACTCCATAAGTTTCCGAAGAAGCTACCAACACCTTGGAAGAATAATGAGATACCGCTAGCGCGCTCCACAGTCTCTGTTGTAACAACATCGGCTTTAAGGTCCTTACCGTCAATAAAACCGTAATCTGTGCCCTCTGAGCGTTCAATAACTAACTTCCCGACAACTGTATCCTTCTTAACCTCTGCTTCAAGACTCTTTTTATCTAAAACTAGTTTAGGTTTATATAAATCTTTCTCAGATGACTTAACCATAAATGAAACTGGTTCTTTAACAGCAATCGCTACTTTGTTTTCTTTACCTTTCGTAACTTTTACTGTTTCTTGATCTTTAAACTTATAGTTCGCTGGAATAATTTCTTGTTTTGAGAATTGTGAGAAACCATAATTAAATAATTTTGCAGTTGCATCAAAACGAGCTTTATATGAACCTTGTCCATTTGCATCAACAGCCTTCATAACAACAGCAATTAAACGTGTACCGTTGCGTTCAGCGGTACCTGTGAAGCAATGACCAGCAAACTCTGTTGTTCCTGTCTTTAAACCGTCAACGCCTTCATATTGGAACACCAATCCTGGCAACATAAAGTTCCAGTTTTCCATGTTAATTGCATCTTTTGTACCTTCACGGAACGTCTTTTTTGCAATTTTAGACGTTTTTAATACATCAGGATGATCTTTTAGTAAATGATATGCTAATTTAGCTATAGATTTAGCAGGCATTACGTTTTCATCATTTGGTCCAGTACCTGCTGGATGCATACCAAATAGATTTGCATTGTTAAGACCAGAAGAGTTTACGAATTTATAGTCTTTAAGACCAAGCTCTTCTGCTTTTTTATTCATTAGTTTTAAAAACTCAGTTTCAGTACCTGCAATTGTTTCTGCTATAGCAACTGTTGCAGCATTTGCAGAGTAAATTGCCATTGCCTCATATAATTCACGAATTGTGTAAGATCCATCTCTACGCAATGGTACATTACTTAACGCACGATCTTGAGACATTTTATACGTATAATCAGTTACATGATATTCCTGATCCCACTTAACTGTACCTGCTTTAATTGCGTCCAATAACAGGTATTCAGTCATCATTTTTGTCATACTCGCAATACCTAGTGAAGTATCTGCATTTTGTTCATATAAAATTTTTCCTGAATCTGCGTCAATTAAAATTGCAGCATCCACGTGTAGTCCTAAATCTGTTTCTGCATTTGCCTTCGCTGGAATACCTGCTAAAACACTAAATAACAAAACAGGAATTAGGAGTAAGCGTATAACAGTGTTCATTGTCTTTTTCACCTTTAAAGCCCTCCAAAAAATATTCTTGTCCTCGACATTTTATCATATATAGTAATGTCCGTGCGCACTCTCTATCATAAAAAAATGCTCTCGTGTCATCTTTGTAGACGATTCGAGAGCATAAAAGTTGCTAGTAATATATTACATCGAATAGTTTGGTGATTCTTTTGTGATTTGTACATCATGTGGATGTGATTCACGTAGACCTGCACCTGTCATACGAATAAATTGAGCATTTTCACGTAAGTACTCAAGGTTAGCTGAACCGCAATAGCCCATACCTGCACGAATACCACCGATTAGTTGATAAATTGTATCTGCTAGTGGTCCTTTGTATGGAAGGCGACCTTCAATACCCTCTGGTACTAATTTTTTCGCATCCTCTTGGAAGTATCGATCTTTTGAACCTTTTTCCATAGCTCCAATTGAACCCATACCACGGTAAACTTTAAAGCGACGACCTTGGAAGATTTCAGTTTCACCAGGAGATTCAGAAGTACCTGCAAGAAGTGAACCAAGCATTACAACGTTACCACCAGCTGCTAGAGCTTTAACGATGTCTCCTGAGTATTTAATGCCTCCATCAGCAATAATTGCTTTACCAAGCTCACGCGCTACTGTCGCACAATCGTAAACAGCTGTAATTTGTGGTACACCAACACCTGCTACGACACGAGTAGTACAAATAGATCCTGGGCCAATACCAACTTTTACTACATCTGCTCCAGCTTCAAATAATGAACGTGCACCTTCAGCAGTTGCCACGTTACCAGCGATAATTTCAAGCTCTGGATAAGATTCACGGATAGAGCGAATTGTTTGTAATACACCCTCAGAATGACCGTGAGCTGTATCGATTACTACGATGTCTACTTGTGCTTCAACCAGCTTTTCAATACGTATCATCGTATCTTTTGAAACACCAACTGCTGCCCCTACTAATAAACGACCATGTATGTCTTTAGCAGCGTTAGGGAACTCAATTACCTTCTCAATATCCTTAATTGTAATTAAGCCAGTTAATTTACCTTCTTCGTCTACAATTGGTAACTTTTCGATTTTATATTGTTGAAGAATCTTTTCAGCATCCTCTAGAGTCGTTCCAACAGGAGCTGTAATTAAATCTTCTTTTGTCATAACTTCTTCAATTTTTAAAGAATAGTCGGAAATGAAACGTAAGTCGCGGTTTGTAATGATCCCTACTAGCTTTTGGTTTTCCATACTATCAACAATTGGTACACCAGAAATTCGGTATTTACCCATTAAATGCTCAGCATCGAAAACTTGGTGAGTCGGAGTTAAGAAGAATGGGTTAGTAATAACACCATTTTCAGAACGTTTTACTTTTTCTACTTGCTCAGCTTGCTCATCAATCGACATGTTCTTATGGATAATACCGATACCACCTTGACGTGCCATAGCAATTGCCATTTTAGACTCTGTAACTGTATCCATGCCTGCGCTGATCATTGGAATATTTAATTTAATCTTCGGTGTTAGTTGAACTGATAAATCAACATCTTTCGGTAATACTTCTGAATGCGCTGGTACTAATAATACATCATCAAAAGTTAAACCTTCTTTGGCAAATTTAGTTTCCCACATTTCGTAACGTCCTCCTATAGTTAAAAGAATATTAATTGTAAGATTAACAACGTGCTAAGCTACTGTCAAGAAACTTATAAAAGAAAGACAATTCAGATTTTTCGATGTGGTAACTCTGATAGTCTTTTCGCCCTTTTTCCACTAAGTAAAATATAGGCTTTTTTAATTTCTTCTACATTTAGAATAGATAATAGTTAAGCTCTGTCTTATTTTAGGCAAGTTTTGCTGAATTATTGATAAATTATTAAGGTTTTTTATAAAAAAACAAACAGTCAGCACTCAGCTGACTGTTTACATTGCCTAGCGACGTCCTACTCTCACAGGGGGAAGCCCCCAACTACCATCGGCGCTAAAGAGCTTAACTTCCGTGTTCGGTATGGGAACGGGTG
>NZ_JBIVCA010000034.1:0-27189 GCF_044746345.1 Lysinibacillus sp. NPDC086135
CTATCTGGAGACAACATAAAAGATAGAGAAATCCGACTTTGAATGAATTCAAAGTCGGATTTCTCATGAATTGAAGCTAGTTATGTCCCAGCCTCAACTTTTTTGGAAAAGTTATTTAATGCCTTGTTCTTTTTTCATCCGATCAATTTCAGGTCCAAGCTCGTCGTGTATTGTGCCTTTCCAAGGCTTTACACCAGCGATGTATGAGGAGCGAGTCATAATATGCCCTCCAACAGGACCTGTGATAAACAGGAACAGTATACCGAGTAAAATGCGGGGATTAAAGTGATCTTCAATTAACCAAAAGTGAAAGAATACCCCAATGAGTACGCACATGACACCGAGCGTTGCACTTTTTGAAGCAGCGTGCGCACGTGTGTACAAATCAGGTAAACGGACAAGACCAATGGCTGTCACGACTATAAATAGCACCCCTACAGAAATGAAAAAGATAACTAAACTATTAGCGAGAATTGTCACGTTTAATGATATCTCCTTTCTCTATGAATTTAGAGAAAGCAACCGTACCGATAAACGATAAAATCGCTAACAATAATATAATCTCCAGGAAGAAGCTTGTTTCAACCAGTACTGAAAACAGTCCAATGAGCGAGATTACTGATACACCTAATGAATCCAATGCTACTACACGATCAGATGCAGAAGGTCCTTTAACCATTCGATAAATGACTGCAATCAATGATAAGCAAATCACTACAATCGAAGCAATAATAAATGTTGTCATGATTTACTCACCTCCAAAATCGCTTTCTCAAATGAATCTTGAATTGCTGTAATCGCTTCATCGACATCACTAATATCAATAGCGTGTACATACAAAGTTTTTGCATCATCTGATACGTGGACTACTACAGTACCAGGTGTTAACGTAATAAGACTTGATAATAAAGTAATTTCCCATTCTTGTGTTAAAACAGTCGGATAGGCAAAGAATGCAGGCTGCATATCCAACTTAGGCTTTAATACCACTCGAAGAACTTGTACATTCGCTAACACTAACTCCTTTAAAAAGAGTAACGTCAACTTAATGATTGCCCATATGCGGTAGACGTAAAGACGGGTAGTAAAAAATCTACGCATAATAATGAGCAATATAATACCGAGAATGAACCCAATGATAAAGCCTGTTGCTGTGTAATTAGAAGAAAGGAACATCCAAACGAAGGCAAGTACAACATTTAAAATAATTTGAAATGCCATATCTCTAATCCTCCTTCATTACAGCATCTATATAAATAGATGGATCACTTAATAGTTTTGCCGCATCGTCCATAAATGGAGTAATCCATTCAGAGCCTACACCATACGCTACAGTAATGAGCACTAAAAGAACGGTAGGCACAAATAGTGTATAGTAGACTTTTTTATCGACAGTACCCGTTGTTTCTTTTTCTTCACCCCAGAAGGCATAAAGGAAAATACGAATAACCGATAATAAAACGAGAAGTGATGAAGCTAAAATAAAAATACTACTCCATTTACTGCCTGCTTCAAATCCTCCCTGTACAATCAACAGCTTTCCAACGAAGCCACTAAGTGGGGGGATCCCTGCTAAACCAAATGCTGCAATTAAATAGCACCAACCAAGAGCAGGATATTTATTCATAAGACCGCCCATTTTTCGTAAATCAGATGTGCCAGTAATGTAGATGACTATCCCTATTAACATAAAGAGCGCTGCTTTAATAAGCATGTCATGGATTAAATAGAACATTGCACCTTTTAGGGAGATTTCATTCATTTGAGAAACACCAAATAAAATAACACCTACAGCTATGACAATATTATATATAATGATGAGCTTCACATCATGGTAGGCAAGTGCACCAATACAGCCCGCAATAATTGTTGCAACTGCTAATGCCATCAGTAAATCATGTGTATACGATAAATCATGAACAAAGAACAATGTATATGTTCGAGTAATCGCATAAATGCCCACCTTTGTTAGTAGTGCACCAAATAGCGTTAGCACTGGTATAGGTGCTGCTGCATAAGAAGTTGGTAGCCAGAAGTATAGCGGGAAAATAGCCGCTTTTAACCCAAATACCATTAAAAATAGTACAGCTATAACCGTAACGATACCTGGCTGATTAATTTCAGCAATTTTTACTGCAATATCTGCCATGTTTAATGTACCTACTACAGAGTAAAGGAAGGCAACTGTAATAACAAATAAAGCAGATGAAATAACATTAATTAAAATATATTTAATGGAACCTTTAAGCTGTCCTTTTTCGCCCCCAAGAACGATGAGCAAATAAGAGGCCATTAACAATACCTCGAAGAACACGAAAAGGTTAAAAATATCGCCTGTCGTAAATGCCCCGTTAACCCCAGTTAAAATAAACATAATGCCAGGATAATAGAAGAAGCGTTCACGTTCCTTTGTGATGGAACCAAAGCCATACCAAACAACAAAGAAGGTGATCAGCAGCGTTGTAGTGACAAGCAATGCAGATACCATATCAGAAACCATCGTAATGCCATACGGCACAGGCCAATTCCCGAACGTTACCATTTGAATACCATCATTTTTCACTTTTATAAGCAGTGAAATGGCTGATGTAAGTGCGAGCACTATACCAAGTAATGCGAATGAACGCTGATATTTTAAGTTTTTTTGCCCGAATATTAAAATCATACCGAAGAAAAATGGAATGATAATTGGCAGTAGAAGGAAGTTATTCATCCTCATCACTTCCTCTCATTAAGCTTATATCATCTGTCTCGAGCTCCTGATAAGAACGATATGCAAGTACTAAGAAGAAAGCTGTTACCCCAAAACTAATAACAATCGCTGTTAAAATAAGCGCCTGTGGTAATGGGTCTGCAAAAGTTTTTGCCCCTTCCTTTAAAACAGGTGGTGCTTCTCCACCTAGCCCGCCCATCGTTAAAATGAGAAGATGAGCGCCATGACTTAAAAGACCTGTCCCGATAATAATACGCAATAAGCTTTTGGATAAGATTAAATAAATCGCTGCCATAAATAGAAAGCCTATGACAAACGCCATCATTATTTCCATTATTCATCCTCCCCAATCGTTTGAATAATGGTCATCGTAACGCCGACAACAACCAAATAGACACCGCTATCAAAAAGCATAGCCGTGTGTAATGACTGTTTGCCTAGAAGCGGTAAATCGAAATAATCAAAGAAATGTGTAAAAAACGGTTTACCTATAAACATTGGGAAAGCGGCTGTTGCGAGTGCTAGAAGTAAGCCAATTGCAGTTAAATACGTATAATTTATAGGTAAAACCTTACGAACCGTATTTAAATCAAAGGCAAGGACTAAGAGCACGACCGCACTCGATGTTAAAAGTCCACCAACAAAGCCGCCTCCAGGTGTGTAATGACCAGCGAGAAAAATATGAATGGAGAAGAAGAAAATAATGAAGAATACAATTTTTGTTGTAAATTGTATAATTACATCATTTGTTTTCATGTGTTTTCTCCTTTCTATTCATGCGTAGCTTGATCATTGCTAAAATGGCCATTCCAGCAATAGCTAGCACTGTAATTTCAAATAATGTATCAAAGCCACGGTAGTCTACTAAGATAACGTTGACAATGTTTCCACCGCCTGCTTTTGAATAAACTGTTTCCTCATAATACTTCGAAATAGCCGGAATCAATTTTTGTGAATGTGCAGACAGTGCTAAAAGCGTAACCATAACACCGACAGCAACGGAAACAATCGCGCGATTTAATTGGAATCTCATGCGCTCTTCTCGTTTTCCGAGCTTCGGCAGATGATAAAACGCTAGTAAAAATAGCGCAACAGAAATTGTTTCAATGACAAGCTGTGTTAATGCTAAATCAGGAGCATTAAAAATAACGAAGAATAATGCTACTGTGTAGCCCACAGCACCAAGGCCTATAATAGCTGTTAAACGTGACTTTGCCAAAATTGTAATGGCTGTTCCAATGACTAATACTACAACTAAAATGATTTCGTAAGGACGAATAGGTGAAACGTCTTGGAAGGAGACTGTAAAAGCATTCTTCACAAATAAAGAACCGATTACAATCGCCGCAATGCTACTAAACATATACAACAGGTAGTGACGCATAGAGCCCGTCATATAAAGACGTGATACGCGATTTAACCCAACATCTAGTCCGAGCATAATCTTGTCGTATGCATTATTTAACGTTAAAGATTGCGGGAATCTTTGGTAAATAACCTGCCATTTCGGTAATGCTACAAACAATAGAACCCCAACAATTACTATGCCAAATGTCATGACTAATTCGGGAGTAATTTCACCATGCCAAGCAGCCACGTGAATATCAATATCCTTTGGTGAATCATATAAGAATGGCTGAATAGCTTGTACTGCTGGTTTTACAAAGGTATCTCCAACTAGGTTCGGAATAAAGAATATTGTTACGACTAATGCTGCTAAAATCATCGGCGAAATTAGCATACCAATCGGTGCCTCATGTGGTTTATGAGGTAATTTTTCTGGTTTATATTTACCAGTAAATGTTCTGAAAACAAAATAGAAGCTATAGACAAATGTAAATATACTAGCAATCCAAGCGACAATTGGGAAGAGTGCTCCCCATGTTTCGAAGCCTAAAAATTCGAAATTTTGCAGTGCAAGCATGGCAGTTAAAAACATTTCCTTACTTAAGAAGCCGTTAAATGGCGGTAGACCAGCCATTGATAAGCTTCCGATAGCCGCTACTGTAAAGCTAAGCGGCATAATACTCATTAATCCACCGAGCTTACGAATATCACGTGTACCTGTTTCATGATCGACAATGCCGGCAATCATGAATAGGCTTCCTTTAAACGTTGCATGGTTGATAAGATGGAAGATTGCCGCAAAGGCAGCAAATTTAATAGTATCTGTAGTCCCATTGCCATGAAACGCTAAAGCACTGGCGCCGAGCAATGACATGATAAGTCCAAGCTGACTCACTGTGGAGAAAGCAAGGATTCCTTTCAAATCTGTTTGCTTTATAGCAAAGAATGAACCCCAGAATAACGTTAAAATACCTACGCTTGTAACGAGCCATACCCAAAGCTCAGAAACAGCGAAAATTGGTGTAAAGCGTGCAACTAAATAAATACCTGCCTTTACCATTGTTGCAGAGTGAAGGTATGCACTTACTGGTGTTGGCGCTTCCATTGCATCTGGTAACCAAATGTAGAATGGGAATTGGGCAGACTTCGTAAATGCTCCTAGAAGTATTAAAACGAGCGACCAGGTGAACAGGGGATGCTGCACTAAACTAGGTGCCATTACAATAAGTTCACGGATTGAATACGTTCCTCCCATTATATAAAGAAGGATGAATCCTCCTAACATCATCAAGCCGCCACCGACTGTAATCATCATTGACTTAAGTGCACCAAAGCGAGAGGCATCACGAGAATACCAATAGCCGATCAGTAAAAATGATGAAATAGATGTTAGTTCCCAAAAGAAGTACAGCGTAATTAAATGATCTGACTGTACTACTCCTAGCATTGCGGTCATAAATAATAATAGGTAAACATAAAAATTATGTAATTTTTCTTTATGTTTGTCTAAGTAAAAAATAGAGTAAAGTACGACCAATGAGCCAATTCCAGTAATCAGCAATGAGAACAGCAAGCTAAGTCCATCTAAATAAGAAACGATGGAAATATCAAGCGATGGAATCCAAGGAAGCTCTTCAAGAATCACTTTACCATCTGCTACTTTTCCGATATAAGATGCGTAAATAATCGCGAGTGTAGCAGGAACTGCAAGAACAAACCAGCCTGTGTGAATATTTTTAATGCTTTTATATAAAAGTGGCACAAATATTGCAGCAAGCATTGGAATGAAAATATAAAGTACTTGTAACAAAAAAATCCTCCTTTATGCAGATAAGTATGTTAATTATATCGTACTTTTTGTAGGATTGCATATGCACTCATATGATTTAGCTTGCGGTAATGGAAGAACTTTGGATATATTATAAATAGGAAGTTATCAATAATAATAGAGGAAAAAATTATTTATGAAAAACCCTTATATTTATGGTTATCTACCATTAATTACAATTTTATTGTTTAGTTTGACATTTGGAATGTATGCAGTAAGTGAATCGTTGCAAGTTTTTCATGCAATCGGTGTGTATTCCGGTATGCGTGAGTTTTTATCCGATTTCGAGCTCCGTGTCTTCTTGCTAATTGTCTTTGCTGTAATCTTTTTTATGCTATTTTCAGCATTAAAATTAGTAGGGGAAACGATTCATGAGTTAGGAATGTTATTTTTCTCAAAGGATCATGATGGTACGACAGTGAATCAAGCTCGAGGTGGATACATCATTTTATTAGTTGGTGCAATCTGTTCAGCCTTTGCTATTCAATTTATTTACGTTTTAGTAGGTATTTTTATCTTAACCGTTTTTATCTACTTTATTTATCTTATCTATAAAATGAGTCATTTTATGTCGATGGGTGGAACAATTGGCTTATTAGTATTTGAACTTTTTATGTGGACTATACTATTATCGCTATTAGTTTATGTTGTATTAAAATTGTATAATGGTATTTTAGCAAGTTTACCGTTTGCTCACTAAATGCCTCGGTTTATTAAACTGCATAGTAATGTTAAACAATGAAAGGAGCAGCCTTAGAGTGAAGAATTTCACTCTGGGCTGCTCCTCTTAACTTCTTACAGCGGGTATCCAAACATCTGTACCTGTCGCTACGCTTTCGGTACAAAAGACATCCGCTGTAAGAAGTTAAACCTCGGCGGATGTCACGCAATTATGCCTTGGCATAATTGATTTTTATTCCAGTAGAACATTAAATAGCTTGTGATGAATCTTATAAGCTTCTAATCTCTCCATAGTTTGTGGCTTATCGTAGCCAAGCCATACTGCTGCAGTGTACTCATTATTTAATCCGGCAAGCCAGTAGTCGCGATAGTTGTTAGTTGTTCCTGTTTTGGCACCGACATAGTTACTTCTACTATAAACGCCTTGCGCGGTACCTTTGGTAACAACATCTGCAAGCATTGAACGCATATACTTAACTGTTTTCGGTGCCCAAATTTGATCGCGTGCTGAATCCCAGCTGTAAAGTTCCGTGCCATCAGATGCTGTTACTTTACGGATGCTATGGGCAAGTACGTATGAGCCGTCTATAAAACTTGTATAAGCATCTGCTAGTTCAAGTGCTGTAACACCATATGTTAATCCTCCCAAAGAGGCAGCATAAGTATGGTCTTTTGCCACGATAGAGCGGAAGTGAAAGCGATCTAAGTAACTAAAGGCTGTGTCAATTCCGACGGTGTTAAAGAGACGGAGGGCCGATGTATTGTAGCTATTTCGAAATGCTACTCGAATCGGTACATCACCGTATTTAAAGCCTCCATAGTTTTGTGGACAAAATGAACCGACACAATAACTGCCTCCACTGACGATAGAATCAGGTGTATGTGCTGTCGTTTCAAAGAAAGGAGCGTACACCGCTAACGGCTTAAAGGCAGAGCCTGGCTGACGTGTACCTTGAAAGGCCCGATGATAACCAAACTTTTCGTAGTTTTTCCCAGCATAAAGACTAACAACTTCTCGGGATGTATTATCAATAACTGCTCCAGCTGCTTGTAATTTACCTGAGCCTAGAATCGCCGTCATTTTATCCTCATCATGTGCTTGTTTGTCTGGATCAAGCGCGGTATAAATCGTTAATCCATTTTGGAATAATTCATTGAGTCGATTGTCTAGCTGCGCTTTGATTTTTTTCTTCTCTTCCTCACTTTGTGTATTTGCAAGTCGATCTGTATAACCTTCTTTTTCTGCAACTAACCATCTAAGCTCTTGTAGGACATACGTGCTGTACATAGGGGAGCTTTGCGCTTTATTCTTGACATTTAATGTGATAGTTTCAGCTTTATATGTAATGGCATCTTCTTTTGTTATAGCGTCACTCGCTACGAGTGTATCTAATAACCGCTCCTGCCTCGCTTTTGTTTTTTCGAAGTTTTTTAAAGGATTATAAAGCGAGGGGTTATTTGGAATAGCAGCAATAAATGCAATTTCAGCAATAGATAGTTCTTGGAGTGGTTTTTGAAAATAATATGTAGCTGCTCCACCGATTCCATAAACTTGATTGCTGAAATAGGCTTCATTTAAATACATCGTTAAAATCTCGTCTTTATCAAATTCTTTCTCAAGCTCATAAGAGTAAAAAATCTCTGTTAATTTTCGTTCATATGTTTTTTCGTCAGATAAATAACGCATTCGAACGAGCTGTTGTGTAATGGTACTAGCACCTTGAGAAGTTGAATTTGTACTTGAGTTAGCAACAACTGCACGGATGATAGCACTGAGGTCAAAACCAATATGCTCATAAAAATGAGCGTCCTCACTTGCAATAAAAATTTCCTGGGCAATTTTTGGGGTTTCCTGTAATGTTAGAGGTTGCCGCCATTCGACATATTCCTCGCTAAATGTTTTACCGTTTCGATCAATAAGTGTTACTGGAAGCTGTGGCTGTACTTCCGGTAAATGAATAGCGCTGGCGATTTGCTCCTCATGTGCTTGTGCCGCATTGATCTCTGTCCTAATATTTGTACTAATCCACCAAAGGACAGGTAAGGATAGTAAAATGATAAAAAAACCAAAAGCCTTTTTCATGTGTGCCTCCACTCTAAATATGAGTCATTCAACAGAATAACATAATTTGGATAGTTTCCAAATACGCGTTCCGACCTATTTGTATTTATAATAATGAAGTTGGAGACGACGTTTGTTAAAACTTATTAAGTGATTGGTGAAGCTATGATAATAAAGTAAAAGGATTCACACACAATTTTGTGTATGAATCCTTTTTTGCTCTTTGGAAGGCGGATGTCGATAACAATTAAAAGTTGAGCGATAATTCCTGCTAAAAAGTTGGATGACATTTTGTCAAAACGTATGTCTATGTGAATAAGTTGATTGGAGTGTAGTTAGCGTCATAGATGAGATCCAGGAGCGAACAGGCAGAGGAACGAAGGCTAATAGCATCAAGAAAGCTTACGCTCTGTTTTTTTGGCTGTTACTTATGATAAGAGGAATTATACATAACAATCCAAGGAGAATGAACAGGATTAAGGTGTTGATTGGATTATCTTTTACTCTTGAATCTTCTATGTGGTTTTTTTCAAATTCTTTTACTTCTTCTATTTTATTTACTTTATTGTTTGGAACAAATTCATTTTTATTGACATCATAGTAATAGAATCTGTGTTTGTTAAAAGTGAAAAAGTCATCTCTAACCGTCTCATATGAACTTGAAATCATCGCTAAGTTTACTTTTTCCGTATCAATTTTTGTTTTTACATATTTTTCACTTTCTGCTTTAAACAATTCTTTTTCTTTTGTTAATAGGTTGGCTGCTTCACTTTTTACTTTTTCTACATCTTGAAGCGTTGTTGCTTTTTTCAATCCCTTCTCAATAAAGGTTAATTGTTCCATTTTCATTTTTTCTTCAAATTCTTTTGTTTTTTGCTCTAATAATGATTTATCTTCTTTTACTGTTTCAATTACTACCATTTTTGTTTCCTGTGCTAATATTTGGGCGGAGTCGTTTTTGTAATAATTAACTTCTTTTCCATTTTTTTATTTACTGAATTCAAGTGCTCTTCTGTAACGATTTTTGTTGCCATACTGGTAGATGAAAAAACGATACTTAACATACATACCGACAGTCCGATTACACTTATTTTTTGTATAAATTTCATTCAATCCCTCCATTTTTTCTATTATTATTCATATAATCCTATTCCACTTTTAGATATTTTCCATTTTATGGTCAATCAAGGTAATATATGAACAATCATAAAAAATATAGTAAGGGGGTTAATATGAAAGAATATTTCTTAACCGAAGAACAGTACTGTAATAACACCTTCGTGACTACCATCGTGCCGCGGACGCTACGCTTTCGCGTAAAAAAACACTTATTGGCCCAAGCGGCTTAACGGCAGCCTCCAGAAAAGCGCCCAGTCGGAACGGAATTCAACACTGCGGTATGGTGATAAGCTAAAAAATTAAAAGTGCAAGAAATCGTCAATACTTTGGTGAAGAAAACCATTAAGAAGTATGTTAGACTAAAATGAGGTCAGAAATGATAGTACTATCATTTTCAATGAAACTGAAATTTTACATTTAAAGGAGAGACTTCAATGTTTCCACAATTAACAACAGAAGTACTAGAAGGCGAAGTACTTGTAGAAATGAAAACAACATTAGGTGCCATCAAAATTAAATTATTCCCAGAGCATGCACCAAAAACTGTTGAAAACTTCTTAGGCCATGCAAAATCAGGATACTATGACGGCATCATTTTCCACCGTGTAATCCAAGACTTTATGATTCAAGGTGGTGACCCAACTGGTACAGGTATGGGCGGCGAGTCAATTTGGGGTAACTCTTTCGAGGATGAGTTCTCTGAAAACGTATTTAATCTTCGCGGTGCCCTTTCAATGGCAAATGCGGGTCCAAACACAAATGGTTCACAATTCTTTATCGTACAAATGAAGCACCTTCCAAGTGATATGCTTCGTCAATTACAAGGTGCTGGCTTCCCAGAAGAAATTATTGAAGCATATGCTAAAAATGGCGGTACTCCTTGGTTAGACCATAAGCATACAGTATTTGGTCATGTTGTTGAAGGAATGGACATTGTAGACAAAATGGCAGATGTAGAAAAAGACTTCCGTGATAAACCAGTAGAAGATGTGAAAATCGAGTCAATTACAGTTTTTGAATAATAATTGTAAGGACGTGTAAAACATGAAACATTTAATGTATCAATTTTTATATTTCCCAGAAGATAAATCAGGATACATTCCTGCAGCTTTTGAATTTTTAATCATGCTTATTTTATGTATTGTTGTCTTTACCATTTTCCGTAAGATTTCTAAGAAACAAGAAATGAAATCAAAGGAAATCGAAGCACGTATTCTTTCAGAGAAAAATAATACAAACAATCAGCAAAATATTTAACTTCATTCAGCGGGTGTCTAAACACCCAACTGAGTTAAAGCGTCCGGCCGATTCCGGATGCAATTATGCCGAATCATAATTGATTGTACCAGATGCCTCGCAGCCTTTAAGGACTGCGGGGCATTTTTCTTATTACTCTTATGCCAAAACACTTCATGAATTGTATGTTTTCGTATCATTCTCCATATGAGCTATATTTTCTCAACAAAAAAGGATATCTCAGAAAAACTTGAGATATCCTTCACTATTTACTTTCTATTGTTGAAGTACTTGCTTAAAGCGCTGAACACCGTCTTTTACTGTGTCAAATGAGCAAGCGACGTTCATACGCAGGAAGCCGCTACCCTCTTCGCCATATTTTGTCCCAGGCTCTAATGCTAACTTACCATTTTCCAGCAAGCGTTTCATGATTTCTTTTTCATCAAGTCCTAATTCTCGATAATCAATCCAAAGTAAATAAGTGCTCTGAGGTTTTCTAATATGGATACCAGGTAATTGTTCTAATTCAGCAATCACATAGTCCATATTATTTGAAATATAAGAAAGCATGTCATTTAACCATGGGGAACCCTCTGCATAAGCAGTTTGAAGTGCAACAGAAGCAAAAGTATTTAATGAGCCTTGCCCACTAGCCATATGAACTGCTTCTAGTAGCATACGCTTTTTCTTATCCGTTACAACCATATAAGCGACTTGTATCCCAGCTAGATTAAATGTTTTTGTCGGTGCCATACACGTAATAATACGATCCATTTCATCACCAGCGATTTTTGCTAATGGTGTATGTTTTGAGCCATCCAACATTAAATCAGAATGAATTTCATCGGAAATAATAACAACATCATATTTTGCACATAGTCGTACGATTTCCTTTAATGTAGTTTCATCCCATACATAGCCTCCAGGATTATGAGGATTACACAATATGTAGGCTTTCACATTTTGAGCAAGTGCTTGTTCAAAGGCTTCAAAGTCATAGACAAATGTGCCATCTTCTTCAACTAAAGGACAACTAACGATCTCTCGGCCATTACTTTTCGGGGTATTATAAAATGGTGGATAGACAGGTGAGGAAATAAGAACTTTATCTCCTGGATTTGTTAGTGCCTTGATACTATCTGCTAAAGCAGCAACAACACCGTTACAGAAAACAATTGATCCTTTGTCAATGTGCCAATCATGATGTGTATGCTGCCAGTCTACGATCGCTTGCACTGCTTTATCACTAACAAAGCTATAGCCGAAAACAGTCTTTACAGCATGTTCTTGTAGCGCTTTTGATACGGCTACTGGAGCAGCAAAATCCATATCCGCTACCCACATTGGTAGTATATCTGAAGCATCTTGTAGCCCATATACATTTTCCATTGCGTCCCATTTTACAGAGTTTGTACAACGACGTTTAATAGTTTGATCGAAAATAGACAAGTAAATCACTCTTTTCTTTTTTATTTACTATGGTATCATACGAGTATGATAAAAGGATAATAGGTGAGTATTTTGGAAAATATAAAAATGAATCAAGCGGCCGTACGACTGCTAGAGGAGTGGGATCCATTCCACTTAGGTCCAGATCATTATGATACTGAAACTGCAGATGTTGTAGCAGCATTGCAAGGTATTGATGATCCATCAACTCTTGCAAAGGTTATTCAAGAAACATATGAGCATTCGTTTGAAGAATGGATTCCATTTGAAGATTGTGTAGCCATTTCGTACAAGCTTATTGCGATAAAATTTGAAGCAAAATGCATTATTTAACTTTTTTTAGGGGGGTTCCAAACATCCGCTGAAATAGAGGAACTCAGTTAAGAACGCCACGTCCTGTGGCACGACTGAGTGACCAACATCATGCCGCTGCCGCTAAGTTAGCACTACGCTTTCGCGCAAAGAACATTTGTTGGCCTAAGCACAAAGTTGAATCCGGACGCAATGATGCTTTTGCTTTTCTATAAAACGAGGTTGTCTCTTTCAATTTAGAGACAACCTCGTTTTTTAACGGTCTTTTATTTAAACAAAGGTAAGATCCCTTGGATGAAAATAATTAATATCGCTATTGGAGATACATACCGAATTAAAATATACCAAATATTGAACATCAGACTAGATGAGGCAGGCTCCTTACGAGAAATATCTTTTGTATAATAATAGCCTGCAAAGATGAAATCAGTAAGGCTCCAATTGGCATACCAATACTATTCGTGAAAAAGTCTACAAAGTCGAAAATAGAACGATCTAAAATTTTTACATCAGATAGGAACATAGAATAAATAATAAAATAAAAACACTTCCGCCGTTAGTACCCGCCATCTAAGGAAACTTCCAAATAGCTCTAACCCCTATAGAACTTCCAGCGGCAGCTAAAATAAACCCAATTTTAGATGTAAATTGATCTCTCGAAGATACGGAATTAAATCCTTCTTATATTAAAACTTTATTTAACCGCAATACTCTTCTAACACAAGCAAATTTCGAGAAAATGATTAATAGAAATTCTTGTCTTCATTTTGTTTGTGAAACGGGGGTATTTTAGTGGTTCAGTATATGGTTTTAGTAACGAAGTTCGGGGTCTTAGTGGCTTTGTTTTGATTTAGCGAGATATTTGTATTTTTTATTAATAAGTAAAAATATGTAACAATTAAGAGAAATGATTCGTTACATGTGCGAAGGGGGGATGACCGTGACTGAAACTGAATTAATAGAACGGGCTCAGCGAGGAGACAAAGACGCCTATATAGAGCTAATCCAAATACATCAACGTACAGTTGAAAAATTTGCTTTTCAATGTGGCGTTCATAGTAATGATTTAGCGGATGTTTCACAGGAGGTGTTTGTAAAGCTGTATCGTTTTTTACATCAATTTAAGCAGGATCGTTTTACGACATGGCTCTATAAAATTACATTAAATGCAACCCGTGATTATTATCGCAAAGAACAGCAAGAGCAGGCAAAGGAAGAGAGGCTAGGTGCTCAGCAGCAAACGCCCTCATCTTCAGCCGAAAAGTATGTCCTTAATTTTGAGGAGGATAGGCAATTACATAATGCTATTAAAGAACTCGATGAAAAGTATCGTTATCCTCTCATATTATTTTACTTCCATGAATTTAAGTATGAGGAGATAGCGGAAGTACTAAATATTTCGTTAGCAACTGTCAAAGTTCGTATATTGCGTGCAAAGGAAAAGCTTAAAGCGGTGTTAATGGAGGAGGGGAGTGTTGAAAATGGATGATAAACAATTTGAAAAACGAATGGAGCTTCTAAAAAAATCCTATAATCGCTTGGAACCACAGTTAGATCCAGAAGCCATTTTCGCACAAATCGAGGCAGAAAATGCAACACAACAAGCACTAGAAACAGTAACAACACAAAAGCCCCCTTCAAGATGGCGAAAGCCAGCAGTCTGGATAGCAAGCATTGCAAGTGTACTGTTAGTGAGTGTGCTCGTTTCATCTTATATGATTAATCAACCAGAAATCGTAAATAGTAAAAAGGATGTTTCTCAGGAAGAAAAAAAGGAAGTTGGAATTAAAGAATGGGTTGAAAATATAACTAAAAAATACAATAGTAAAAAAGAGCAAATAAGAATAGAGTTAAAAGTTACTATTGACGAATTGAATGCATTTGAATTTATTAAAGAAGCTGACTACGTGCTAGACTTCTATACAAGAAGGAATTCTCATGTACAAGAAGAGGATGTACAGTTTTTAAAAATTAATGAGGAAACTATACTTAATAAATTAATAACACCAAGAAGAGCCTTGGAAACGATTGATGAATCTAATTTAACGTTCGATGAATCTTTTGAAGTATATCGCTTATATGAAGAAACTGTATTGGAATTAGAGAACTTTTACAGTGATCTTCTTAAACCATATGGACCTCTCCTAAAGAAGTCGAAAGATACCAATAAATATCCGTCAGATTTATGGGCGATTATTAAGGCCGCAAATAATCAATTCATGGAATTAAAAGAAAATGAGGAGGGGACGTTTTATTTTAAAGCCACACCGATTTACGGTGAATTTTCGCCACCCAATATCAATAAATTGCATCCTGATATTTTTGGTTACTTTGAGTATTTAGAAAAGGGACAGTTTTTATTAGCAGATGATTTAAAGTATACACGAGAAGAAACCGCTAAATCATTAAAATTAATGGAGCGTACATTACTAGCAGATGTAAACGCAGGTTCACCTAGTTATAAGGTTGTAAGACAAAGTTTTGAAAATACATGGATGGTGTTGTTGAAAGGAACTGCAAGCTATCCTGCTCTTACAAAAGGTGGGGAACCTCGTGAAGATTATATGGATTTCTTGCAAAAAGTAGCTAATGGAACGTACGGGGAAGTAATGAAGAAAACTGCTTCAACAATTTTGAATGAACTACAACAGAACAATCGCTCAAATACTTTAAGCCAGTTATCAACTTATGATATTTGGACAATCATATTGCAAACTCGAGAAGAAACAGCAGGATTTATTAATGATAGTGATTTTACGATTGTAAGTATTGATGAATCACAAATAAAGAGTATATATGAGCAATATAAAAAAAGCGATACTGAAACATTTATCGATCAATTACGCCCATTAAATATGGTTTCCCTTTATATATATGCAATAACTATTGGAGATAAATCTTTACAAAAAGCTATATTAATGCCAGAAACGAACATTAATACAAGTTTGTTAGACAATGTTAAAAGTTTAGATATCTTTAGCCAATTAGGTGAATATGATGGTATCTATCCAACGGTTGCTGTTCGTGTTTCTGAAGAGTATCAGGATATGTATGGTAGACAATTTCTTATTAAATTATCGATAAACAAAGAAGGTAATTATCGCATAACAGGAATCGTGGATTGATGGTATGAATTTTTGCCCGACTAATACACCTATGTTATAATTTGTGGTGATATATACGTAGCAAACAAAAAGAAAGTGGGCAAAGGTTATGGGACAAAAATATGAATTAGGGGACGTGTTGACCGGTAAAGTTACAGGTATACAGCCGTATGGTGCATTTGTTGCGCTTGATGAAGATACACAAGGCCTTGTACATATTTCCGAAATTACGTACGGCTTTGTAAAGGACGTTAGTGAATTTTTGTCAGTTGGGCAAGAGGTTGAAGTAAAGATACTTGAAATCGATGAAGATGCCGAAAAAATTAGTTTATCGATTCGTGCTTTGCAGGAGCGCCCAACTACATTGCGTAAAAAAGATGTACTACCACGTAAATCATTGCAGGACCGTGTAGATGAATCGGATGCGAATGGTTTTAATTCCCTAAAAGAAAAATTACAGGGCTGGATCGAACAGTCAGGTCAATAAAGTGAAGCTTTAACTTCTTTCAGCAAACTATCCGCTGAAAGTGGTTAAAGTCTCCGGACCCCAATTATGCCGAGGCATAGTTGATTTAGTGGGGGGTTCTTTATCCCCCACTGATTATAGTCTTCACCAATCGCGCATTTACTGGCAGTTATGTTTACTTTTGCTGTATTTTGAGGTGGGAGTCTGACGCTTTCGATACAGACAAATAATTGCTGCCTGTTAATGTACGAGATAAAAAACGAGGATGCTTTCAAATATGAAGGTATCCTCGTTTTTTAGTATTCAAATATAACTATTGATTTTTTATTTTTCGAATTCGATATTGTAGGTTTTGACGACTCATGCCAAGTGCACTAGCAGCCTTTGTAATGTTGCCTTCATATAAATTTAAGACGTTTTGCACATAATATGATTCTGCTTCACGCAAATAAGCATCGAGTGGCATAACATCATTCTGTTGTTGGAACATAAAGAATTCCGGCTCGTGATTAGATGTGTCCTGCTGTTGTACCTTGAAACGGAAATGCATTGGTAATAAATCTGAGGTAACTGTTGATTCAGTGGTCATAAACGACACAATTTCATCTAGTAATAGCTCAAGCTCCTTTAAATTTCCTGGCCAATCATATTGCAAAAATAGATCCTGGACATCAGGTGCTAGATCCCGGACATTTGAAGCGAAGCGTTCCCGATGGCGGTTAAAGTAATCATCTACGAATGGAAGAATATCTTCTTTTCGATCTGTTAGATTTGGGATGGTAATAGCCATTGTAGCAAAGAAATAATACAGTGATTTTGAAAGTTTTTTCTCCTCAATCAATGTAATAGGGTCGCTTCCGACACTTCCGATTAGCATGTATTTAGACTGTGGAAGAGATTGTAATATCTCTAACAGTTCCTCTTGAATGTCTAGACTTAAAAAGTCAACGCGTTCGAAGAAAAAAGTATATGCCTTCTCATCTTGTAAGAGCTCCTGCAATTTATCTAAAACAGATGGAACAGAGCGACGACTCACTAATGTTACAAATGCTTCAGGGTCAGGCGATGCTGCATGGTGGATCCCCTCTGCGACTAAATCTTTTCCTGTACCCGATTCTCCTATTAATAATACCGGTAACTTCACAGCTGCTGCTTTTTTTGCGTTTGCAATAATTTGTCGCATCGATTCGGATACAGCTGTAATCATATCGAATGTTAAAGGTTCATCATATCGACGAAGAGGCTGATAAACTAGCTTTTCGAGTGATGTAATGTCACGAGCAAATTCAATCGCTCCAATTAGTTTATTTTCAACATAAAGTGGAAAAGTATCATTAATAGTTGTAATTTCATGACCATTTTTATTCCAGTAAGTTTGTTTCACATTAATTTCCTTTTTACCTGTTTGTAATACACGCATTAAAGTACTTTCATGCTGGCGGAAGGAAAACATTTCAATAACAGAACGATCTGCTAATTCATCAAAATGGAAACCTTCAATTTCTTTCATCTTTGTATTATAAATAATTGTTTTGCCAGAAAGGTCTACAGCATGAATACCAACTGAAACATTTGTTGCAATAAACTTATAAAAAGGAAGTAAGGGTTCAGAATTTTTCATAAAATGTGCACCTCAAAAATTTTTTACTTGAAATATGCAACAAAATTTTGCATTATAATAAGTGTAAGAATATTCTAAACGCAAAGATATTTTGCGTCAATGTTTTTTGCGCACTTAAAACACATCTCACGAGGGAGGATAAAGTATGATTTCATACAAACACGAACCATTCACAGATTTTACTCAAGAGGCAAATTACAACGCATATTTAGAGGCATTAAATAAAGTAGAGAGATATTTAGGTCAAGACTATCCACTAATTATCGGTGGAGAACGTATTACTACAGAAGATAAAATCGTTTCATATAATCCAGCAAAGAAAACAGAAGTAATTGGTCGCGTATCAAAAGCAAACAAAGAACTAGCTGAAAAAGCAATGCAAGCGGCAGATGAAACTTTCAAAACTTGGAAAAAAGTAGATCCAGCTGTTCGTGCAGACGTATTATTCAAAGCAGCGGCAATTATTCGCCGTCGTAAACATGAATTCTCTGCACTTTTAACAAAAGAAGCAGGTAAACCATGGGCTGAGGCTGACGCAGATACTGCAGAAGCAATTGACTTCTTAGAATACTATGGTCGTCAAATGCTCCGTGTTAAAGAAGGTCAACCTGTAGAAAGTCGTCCAGGTGAATACAACCGTTATGACTATATTCCGTTAGGTATTGGTATTGTTATTTCACCATGGAACTTCCCATTCGCAATTATGGCGGGGACAACGGTGGCAGCTTTAGTAACAGGTAACACTGTATTATTAAAACCAGCTTCGACAACACCTGTAGTTGCTTATAAATTTATCGAAGTGTTAGAGCAAGCGGGTCTTCCAGCAGGTGCTGTGAACTTTGTACCAGGTTCTGGTGCAGAAGTAGGTGACTACTTAGTTGATCATCCAAAAACACGCTTCATTAGCTTCACAGGATCTCGTGATGTAGGCTTACGTATTAACCAACGTGCGTCTGTATTAAATGACGGTCAAATTTGGATTAAACGTGTTATCGCTGAAATGGGTGGTAAAGATACAATCGTTGTTGATAAAGAAGCGGATCTAGAGCTTGCAGCACAATCTATTGTAAAATCAGCATTTGGCTTCTCGGGTCAAAAATGTTCAGCATGTTCTCGTGCTGTTATCGTTGAAGATGTCTATGACCAAGTTGTTGACCGTGTAGTGGAATTAACAAACACGTTAACAGTTGGTGACCCATCAGACTTCAACAACTTCATGGCAACAGTTATTGACCAAGCAGCATTCAATAAAGTGACAGAGTACATTGAAATTGGTAAAGGAGAAGGTCGCCTAGTTGCAGGTGGTACAGCTGATGATTCAGTTGGTTACTTCATTCAACCAACAGTATTTGCAGATGTAGATCCTTCTGCACGAGTTATGAGAGAAGAAATCTTTGGACCAGTTGTAGCTATTACAAAAGCTAAAGATTTCGATCAAGCAATTGATATTGCAAATGATACTGAGTACGGCTTAACTGGTGCGGTTATTACAAATAATCGTATGAACTTAGAAAAAGCACGTGAAGATTTCCATGTAGGTAACTTATACTTCAACCGTGGCTGTACTGGTGCAATCGTTGGTTACCAACCATTCGGCGGCTTCAATATGTCAGGTACTGACTCAAAAGCAGGTGGCCCTGACTATCTACAACTTCATATGCAAGCAAAAACAACTTCTGAAATGTTATAACTTCTTTCGGCTGACTGAAGAAGTTGTCTCCGAACGCAATTATGCTGGGGCATAAATTATAAGAGAATCTGCGAGACTCCTCCTGGTAAAGTGAGTCCGGCAAGAACCGCAGGCGCTAATGTCGAGGCGGCTTACCTAGGAGTAGTGTGCAGATTCTTGCCTTTTATATTCAGAAAATGCTGAAATTGTTTCTATTGAATTTATTTATAGAAAAACAGAGTCTTCCAGAGTTTTTCATCATGAACGTAAGGAGAGAATACTTTATGACAAAAACAAATCAAGTGATTGAACAAACGCAAAATTTTGGTGCTGCAAACTATCACCCGCTACCAATCGTTATTTCAGAGGCTGAGGGTGCTTGGGTAAAAGATCCAGAAGGTAACAAATACTTAGATATGCTATCAGCTTACTCTGCTGTGAATCAGGGGCATCGTCATCCAAAAATTATCGCCGCGTTAAAAGAACAAGCTGATAAAGTAACACTAACTTCTCGTGCATTTTATAGCGAAAACCTTGGTGAATGGTATGAGCTTGTTGGAAAATTAACGAATAAACAAATGGTATTACCGATGAATACAGGTGCTGAAGCGGTTGAGACAGCATTTAAAGCCGCTCGTCGTTGGGCTTATGATGTAAAAGGTGTAGAAGATGGCAAAGCTGAAATCATTGCATGTAATGGTAACTTCCATGGTCGTACAATGCTTGCTGTATCTTTATCATCTGATGAAGAATATCGTCGTGGCTTCGGTCCAATGTTACCGAATGTTAAGTTAGTAGATTACGGTAACCTAGATGCATTAAAAGCTGCAATTACTCCAAACACAGCAGCGTTTTTAATTGAACCTATTCAAGGTGAAGCTGGTATCGTTATTCCATCAGAAGGCTTCTTAAAAGCTGCGCGCGAGCTATGCCGTGAAAACAATGTTTTATTTATTGCAGATGAAATCCAAGCTGGTTTAGCACGTACGGGTAAAATGTTTGCATGTGATTGGGAAGAAGTAGAGCCTGATATGTACATTTTAGGGAAAGCTTTAGGCGGCGGTGTATTCCCGATTTCGTGTGTAGCTGCAAATCGTGAAATCTTAGGTGTATTTAACCCAGGATCGCACGGTTCAACTTTCGGTGGTAATCCTTTAGCATGTGCTGTATCTATTGCATCAATTAAAGTATTACTAGATGAAAAATTAGCAGAGCGTTCACACGAACTTGGTGAATACTTTAAAGGTAAATTAAAAGAAATTAAGAACCCAGTCATTAAAGAAGTTCGTGGTCGTGGTTTATTTATCGGAATGGAATTAACAGAGGCTGCACGTCCATACTGTGAAAAGCTTAAAGAATTAGGCCTATTATGTAAAGAAACACATGATACAGTCATTCGATTCGCGCCACCACTCGTTATTTCACAAGAGGATTTAGACTGGTCAATCGAACAAATTGAAAAAGTATTTAATCTTTAACAAAATGTTCACATTTTAATTCGGAAGTATGTTACAATGATGCCGATATACTATCATTATAAAAAACAAAGAGGCGATTTAATATGTCTGAAAACTTAAATCTGTTCACATCTACTCAAGAAGTCATTCAAGAGGCTCTAAATAGACTTGGTTATGACGAAGCTATGTATGAATTATTAAAAGAGCCGCTTCGCATGCTACAAGTTCGTATTCCAGTGAAATTGGATGATGGTACAACAAAAGTATTTACTGGTTACCGTGCACAACATAATGATGCTGTAGGGCCAACTAAAGGTGGGGTACGTTTCCATCCGGCAGTATCTGAGGAAGAAGTTAAAGCGCTTTCAATGTGGATGACATTGAAATGTGGTATCGTAGATCTACCTTATGGCGGTGGTAAAGGCGGTGTCATCTGTGACCCTCGTCAAATGTCTATGGATGAAATCGAGCGATTGAGCCGTGGATATGTACGTGCAGTTAGTCAAATCGTAGGACCAACAAAAGATATTCCTGCTCCAGACGTATTTACGAATGCACAAATTATGGCATGGATGATGGATGAATACAGCCGTATGGATGAATTCAACTCACCAGGTTTCATCACAGGTAAGCCACTAGTGCTTGGTGGTTCTCAAGGTCGTGACCGTGCAACTGCACAAGGTGTAACAATCGTTATCCAAGAAGCAGCGAAAAAACGTGGCATTGATATTAAAGGTGCACGTGTTGTAATTCAAGGCTTCGGTAACGCAGGTAGCTTCCTTGCGAAATTCATGCATGATTTAGGCGCGAAAGTAATCGGTATTTCAGATGCTTATGGTGCACTTCATGATCCTGAAGGTTTAGATATCGACTATTTATTAGATCGTCGTGATAGCTTCGGTACTGTAACAACATTATTTGAAAATACAATTTCAAACAAAGAATTATTAGAGCTTGATTGTGATATTCTAGTGCCAGCTGCTATCGAAAACCAAATTACTGCTGACAATGCACACAATGTTAAAGCAAACATTGTAGTAGAGGCAGCGAACGGTCCAACAACTGCTGAAGCTACTAGAATTTTAACTGATCGTGGCATTTTACTTGTACCAGACGTATTAGCATCTGCTGGTGGTGTAACAGTTTCTTACTTCGAATGGGTACAAAATAACCAAGGTTATTACTGGACGGAAGAAGAAGTTGAAGAACGTCTTTACAAAAAAATGGTTGATGCATTTGAAAACGTTTATACAACAGCGACAACACGTAACATTAATATGCGTTTAGCAGCTTATATGGTAGGTGTTCGCCGCACTGCAGAAGCTTCACGCTTCCGTGGGTGGGTTTAATCAATATATATAAGAAAAACGGGTCATTCCTAGTCGGATGACTCGTTTTTTATGTATGCAAGCAAAAGTGCAAAGGAAAAATTATGTTTAGAGTGAATACAATGACAGTGGAGTCAAAATTGGTTTAAATCTTTGCTTTCGTCAATAGAAATATGAGAAAATCCAAGTAGAAAGGGGCGAATTGAATGGATTCATTTACATTTTATAACCCAGTGAAGTTACATTTTGGTGAAAATGCACTGGAAAAGCTTGCGAATGAGTTAGCGCAACATGGTGAAAAGGTGTTAGTTGTCTACGGTGGAGGCAGTGTTAAGAAAAATGGTGTATACAATGCTGTTATCGAAAAGTTACAAGAAGCCAATAAAATAATATTTGAACTTAGCGGTGTTGAGCCAAATCCACGTGTGGAAACAGCAAGACTTGGTATTGATCTTTGTAAAAAAGAAGAAATTGATCTAGTCCTAGCTGTTGGTGGCGGTTCTGTAATTGATTGTTCTAAGTTAATAGTCGCAGGTGCAAAATATGATGGCGATGCTTGGGATATTGTAAAACGTAAAGTAATTGTGGAGGACGCTTTACCGCTTGGGACTGTATTAACGCTAGCTGCAACAGGTTCCGAAATGAACTCAGGTTCTGTCATTACAAACGCTGCGACAGAAGAAAAACTAAGCTGGGGTAGCCCTGCTGTATTCCCAAAATTTTCGATTTTAAATCCAGTGTATACAGTGACTGTACCAAAAAATCATACAGTTTACGGTATCGTTGATATGATGTCGCATGTACTTGAACAATATTTCCATAATACGACGAATACACCGATTACAGATGAAATGTGTGAAGGAGTATTACGAACGGTCATTACAACAGCACCTACACTGTTAGAAGATTTAGAAAATATCCAGTTGCGTGAAATAATTTTATTAGCAGGAACAATTGGGTTAAATGGATTCTTATCAATTGGCTCTCGTGGAGATTGGGCATCACATAATATTGAGCACGCTGTTTCTGCGGTTTACGATATTCCGCATGCAGGAGGTTTAGCGATATTACAACCACATTGGATGCGTCTAAGTGTACCCGTAAATCCAGAGCGTTTTGCACGTATTGCAATACGCGTTTTCGGTGTCGACGCAACTGGGAAGTCTCCAGAAGAGGTTGCGTACGAAGGAATTGATCGTTTATCGGCATTCTGGACTTCTCTAGGAGCTCCAAGTAGTCTAGCGGATTATGAAATTGACGATTCAAAATTCCTTCAAATTGTAGAACATGCTATGCAAAATGGACCCTTTGGAAACTTCAACAAATTACAGGAAGAAGATGTGCGAACTATTTTGCAAAACTCCCTATAACTCCGTGATTGCTTAATAGAAGATACAAAGAAGTAAACAAGAATAGAGTTATCTGGTACTTGTATAAAAAATAGCCAACTGCCTGAAATATGGCAATTGGCTATTTATCTTATTTAAAATGTTTTGGATAATAAGTTATTGTTTGAATGTTGAGTTTTCCGGTCTTTCGCCAATATGCACCCAATCTAGTTTCCCGTCATCCTCATCAAATAGAATGGCTACTTTCGATACACCCTTCTGACTTAAAATGACCTCTGTTAAATGGTCGCGTACATCATCTAGAAAAGCGAGTGATAGATTGGGGTCAGCTTCAGCAACTAATTCCACATGTAAAAACTCACCTTCTTTAATGACTTCTAGGCGAACAATATCTTTAATGTTTGGGTCATCCATTACAAGGTGAGCAATATGATTTAGCATTTCTTCGTCTGTTTCACCAATAACTCCACGTGCATTATCAAGGAACACTTTTGCTACAACATAGAACATCATAAAGCCAATAATCATCGAAACGAGTCCTTCTATATTTGCCCAGCCTGTAAAGTGCGCAATTAAAATAGCACCGAAGGCCAACACATTACCACCTGTAGCTACTAAGTCTTCCATAAATACTAATTTTGTTGCTGGTTTTGCGCGATTTAAATAAGGGAAAGCTTTAGGGATAGCTGTTATTATTCCCGTTTTTTCCTGTCCAGCGTCATGAAGTATTTCAACGGCAGCTTTTGCAAGAACTGACCCTTCTAAAACAATACCGATCAATAATACGCCAAGTGCAATGAGCATTCCTTTAGATTCTCCAGCGGGGTGTATAAAATGATGCCAGCCTTCTTTTATGGTTTCATAAGAAAGGATCGCCACGATTATAACAGCAAATAGACAAACTAAATTTACAATTCGGCCAAAGCCTCCCGGAAATTGTTTTGTCGGTGCTTTTTTCGACAGCGCTGAGCCGATATAAACGAATAATTGGTTTGCTGCATCTCCTAGTGAGTGCATCATTTCTGCAAACATGGCAACATTACCTGTAAAGAAGAAGGCAACACCTTTAATAATTCCTAAAAAAGCATTGACTACTGCTGCCAACAGAGAGGGCTTATTCCCATTTTTTAATAGTTTTATTATTTCTACCACGAAAGAATCCTCCAACTAGTTTAAAATTTCCATTTCGATTTTTTCAATATAGGGTAGTGCTCGTAATGAACGATAAAATGACAGTAAGTTATCAGAGACTATTAATGATAAGCGTAAATCTAATTCGTGATAAACATTATTATAATTTGGAACATCTTGAATGCGTATGTTTTCAATAATAATATTGTTTTCCTTTAAGAATTGTAAAAAGGATTCACTATTGTCATCATTGTTAATCTGAACTTTCAATGATATTTCTCGCATACGAATTCTTTTTGGTCCTATTTTCATTAGAAACGGCGATAAAACCTCAATTCCGAAGACAATGATAATAACAGCTAATGTAGCATCTATATAAAAGCCTGCGCCAACAGCAATTCCTATCCCAGCAGCTCCCCAGATCATTGCTGCGGTTGTTAAACCTGAGATACTATCATTCCCTCGTCTTAGAATAACACCTGCTCCAAGAAATCCAATCCCACTAACAATTTGGGCAGCCAAGCGTAGAGGGTCCATTGTAATATTGATTTCTGACCTTGGGGGTGTTGAATAGGCGGTTTCAATCGAAATGACAGTTAATAAACAGCTAAATGTAGCGATAACTAAGCTCGTTTTTAATCCTACAGGCTTCTTTTTTAATTCCCTTTCGATACCGATTACTAAACTTAATGTGGCTGCAATTACTAATTTTATGCCAACTTCATATGTAATCATATTTTCCAAGGTTTCCATACGCAACCCTCCACAGATATTTCGTATTGCTAAGAGATATGCAAGGTGTCATTATTATATGTACATTACTTTTTTGTATTGTACATCACGATCGTAATGAAGTATAAGTATTTTTAATTTCTTTCACCACATATTTTGGGGAGCGAAAGCGAAGCGGCAGCAACAAATGTTTTCTGTGCGAAAGCGAAGCGGCAGCAACAAATGTCTTAACCTTTATAGGTAGTGAGAGGAATATGAGTATAAGTTAAGGTTTCCGGCGGATGACACGGAATTGGAAAGGAGTCCTTTTGCGGGCATAAAGCCAAATCCAAACGTAATGATGCCGAGGCAAAATTAATTGGAGGTTGGATTTAATGGAGAAACCCAAAATTCATCCATACATTCCTATTTTTATTGGCGTAATTTCTGTATCCCTATCAGCCATATTTGTAAAATTAGCAAATGCAGAAGCGGGGGTTATTGCGTTTTACCGTATGTTCTTTTCGGTGTTAATAATGGCTCCTCTGTTTTTTTGGAAGTACACTAACGAGGTAAAGGAATTAAGAATACGTGATTGGCTATTTTCTTCTGTTGCTGGCATATTTTTAGCCTTTCATTTTATTTTATGGTTTGAATCACTCAATTACACTTCTGTAGCAAGTTCTACAGTTTTGGTTACACTACAGCCATTGTTTGCATTTGTAGGTACATATTTTTTCTTTAAAGAGAACATTACTTTGAAAACCATTTTTGCAGGAGTTATTGCTATTGTCGGTAGTATTTTAATTAGTTGGGGAGATTTTAAACTTAGTGGTACTGCATTTTATGGAGACATGCTTGCTCTTGTCGCGTGCGTACTTGTTACAGCTTACTTTTTATTTGGACAAGATGTACGGAAAAGACTATCCCTTGTGACATATACGATGATTGTTTATGCTGTTAGTACAATTACATTGTTTATCTATGTTCTTATTAAGGGGGAATCGTTCGGCCCTTATTCAACTATGGACTGGATATGGTTTATTTTATTAGCGATAGTTCCTAATTTATTTGGTCATACTCTATTTAATTGGTCAATTAAATACGTTAGTACAAATGTAGTCTCCATTGCGATTTTATTTGAACCAATTGGCGCGGCCATTTTAGCTCTTCTAATTTTTAAAGAGTATTTAATAGCCACACAAATTATTGGTGGATTCATTGTTATAGTAGGAATTCTCTTATTTGTAGTTGATGAGAAAAAGATTTTTAAACTTTTTTTTAAAAAAGCTTGATTTTTAAATTGCTATATTATATATTATTACTTGTCCTTAACAAGAAGGACGACTTAAAAAAAGATTTTAAAAAAAGATTTTAAAAAAAGAATTTTAAAAAGTTGTTGACTTCTTGTTGAATACAAGTTATGATAATAAAGTCGCTGAAAACAACAGTGACGAAATGAACCTTGAAAACTGAACAAGCAAAACGTAATCAATAAAGTTTTTACTAGTTAACCTTGAGTTAGTGAACGAAACAAAATTTTGGACATCAAACATGATGCCAGCAAAACAATTTGAGCTAATCAAATTTCTTTTTATGGAGAGTT
>NZ_JBIVCA010000035.1:0-4005 GCF_044746345.1 Lysinibacillus sp. NPDC086135
ACGATATTCGCTGTCAATTTGAAACGGATATTAAAGCTACTAAATGAAAATGAATAAGGAATAGAGACAGAAATAAGGCGCTTCCTGTTCAAAATTGAACAAGAAGTGCCTTATTTTTATCTGAGAAAGGTTCGCTTTTATGAAAACGTAAGTTTTTCAGTGCCCTCCGGACGTGAGTGGTCTTTTTTTTATCTCCGTTCAGTAAATGTCCAAACATCTGCTGGAATAGAGAAACTCAGTCTAAGAATGCCACGTACTGTGGCAATACCGAAATGACCGACATCGTGTCAGCCCTCATGTTGCCGCTGCCGCTGTGCTTTCGCGCAAAAAACATCTGCCGCTGCGCTTTCGCGAAAAATACATCTGCAAGCATAGCACAAAACTGACTTTGGAAGTAATTATGCCAATTGATTCTATCCGAAATAATTTGCAATATTGTCACAGTGAGTAAAGCTAATAGTGGAAAACCCCTATATGTCTGAAATTACAGCAGGACTATACTGAAAGCACATAAATAAAAGGAGATGCAAGCACAGTGGATATAACATTTATAATTGTCATTTTCTTGATTGGATTCGTTGGATCTTTTGTGTCCGGTATGTTGGGAATAGGCGGTTCAATCATTAAATACCCAATGCTACTCTATATACCGCCACTTTTTGGCTTAGTCGCATTTTCAGCACATGAAGTTTCAGGCATCAGTGCGGTACAAGTGTTTTTTGCGTCGATAGCAGGTGTTTGGGCATATCGAAAGGGTGGCTATCTTAATAAGCCTCTCATTATTTATATGGGTGGAGCAATTTTAGCTGGTAGCTTTGTTGGGAGCTACGGATCACAGTTTTTATCTGAAAACAGTGTGAATATCGTATACGGCGTTTTAGCATTGATTGCAGCTGTGATGATGTTTGTTCCTAAGAAACAAATCGAAGATATGCCGATGAATGAAGTAACTTTCAACAAGCCACTAGCGGCAATTTTAGCATTTATTGTTGGGATTGGTTCAGGGATTGTTGGTGCTGCAGGTGGTTTCTTGCTTGTTCCGATAATGCTTGTAGTGCTCGGTATTCCAACGCGTATGACGATTGCAACTAGCCTAGCTATTACGTTTATCTCATCGATCGGAGGAACAGTCGGGAAGTTAATGACAGGGCAAGTCGATTACTATTCTGCAGTCATCATGATAGTGGCAAGTTTACTGGCGGCTCCACTTGGCGCAAAAATAGGTAAAAAGATGAATACGAAAATTTTGCAAAGTATTTTAGCTATACTCATCTTAGCGACAGCAATTAAAATTTGGGTTGATTTACTATGATGAAAAAACAAAAGGTTGCTACGTATAAATCACATGAGAAAAAGCTGATACTTATAAGTTTTTTAGTAGCTGGAATAATGTTTCTTTCGATAATTGGGAGAATTTTTGGTACCTAGGAGATGAAATAAAATGAATGATTCAGCTGTAATGTGGAGTCGGGCCTTAACAGAGTTAACATTGTCATTCCATATCGTTTACGCAACAATTGGTGTCGGTATACCTTTAATGATCATGATTGCTCAATGGGTTGGATTGAAAAATAATGACGAACACTATTTATTACTCGCAAGAAGATGGGCAAGAGGATTTGTGATTACTGTGGCAATCGGAGTTGTCACTGGTACTGCGATTGGATTGCAGCTATCGCTACTATGGCCAAACTTTATGGAATTGGCTGGTCAGGTAATTGCATTACCATTGTTTATGGAAACGTTCGCGTTCTTTGTTGAAGCAATTTTCTTAGGGCTTTATTTATATACATGGGATCGATTCAAAAATCCAAAGAGACATCTTTTATTATTGATCCCGGTAGCTATTGGTGCATCTATGTCGGCTGTTTTTATTACGATTGTGAATGCATTTATGAACGCGCCACAGGGCTTTGACCTTGTAGATGGAGAGCTTGTAAATATTCAACCGGTATTGGCTATGTTAAATCCCGCAATGCCAACGAAGGTAGCGCATGTATTAGTAACATCTTATATGACAGCAGCATTTTTATTAGCTTCTATTGCAGCTTATCGTATGCTGCGAGGATCGAAGCATGTGTATCATAAAAAAGCCTTACATCTTTTATTGAAACTTGGACTAGTATTTTCGCTAGCGGCACTCGTTGTAGGTGACTTTTCAGGGAAGTATTTAGCTGAATATCAACCAGAAAAATTAGCTGCTGCTGAATGGCATTTTGAAACAAAAGAGGATGCTTCACTTGTGCTATTCGGCGTGCTGGATGGAGAAGAAGTGAAATACGCCATTAAAGTACCATACGCACTAAGTGTATTGGCGCATAATAATCCTTTTGCTGAAGTAAAAGGTTTAGATCAATTTTCGAACGATGAACAGCCACCACTTTATATCCATTATTTGTTTGACATCATGGTAGTAATCGGAACTTTATTAATAGTCGTAGCAGTTAGTTATGTGCTAGGTAAGTGGCGGGGATGGAAGTTTATTTCTTCAAAAAGCTTTAAGAGAATAGTAGTAGCAAGTGGTCCATTATCGCTTATTGCTGTAGAGGCAGGCTGGTGGTTTGCGGAAGTAGGACGCCAGCCATGGATACTTCGTGGTTATATGAAAACAGCGGAAGCTGCCACAACAAGTGGCCAAGTCGATACTATGCTAATACTATTTGCAGGGCTGTACATTGTATTAGGGATAGGAAGTATCGTCGTACTTATTCGTATGTTCCGTAACAATCCGATTGAACTTGAAATTGAAGAACATAAACAAGTGGAAGGAAGTGCAGGGCAATGAGCTTAGAGATATTAGGAATTTCAGTACTATGGTTATTTCTTTTCGGCTATGTCATTGTTGCGTCCATAGACTTTGGAGCGGGCTTCTTTAGTGCTTATAGTGTCTTGATTGGTAAAGACCAAATACTAGCCAATATTATTAAGCGCTATTTATCTCCGGTATGGGAAATTACCAATGTCTTTCTTGTATTTTTCTTTGTTGGAATGGTAGGTTTCTTTCCTCAAACAGCTTATTATTACGGCACAATTTTGCTAGTGCCAGTTAGTATCTCATTAATATTGATAGCAATTAGAGGGAGTTATTATGCTTTTGAATCCTACAGTGAAAAAGGTGGACACATTGGTTATACAATGATGTACGGAATTACTGGTTTATTTATACCTGCATCCCTTTCTATTGTGTTAACGATATCTGAGGGAGGGTTCGTGAAAATTGTAAATAAAGAACCACATTTGCAAATTGCTAAACTTTTCACGAATCCGTTAACTTGGTCTATTGTGCTATTAAGTATAGTGGCAGTTTTGTATATTTCGGCTGTTTTTTTAACATGGTATGGGAAAAGAGCGCGAGATGAACATGCTTCAGATTTAATGAGAAAATATGCGCTCGGTTGGTCTTTGCCGCTCGTAATAAGTGTAATAGGGATTATGGTGGAGTTAAAGGGACATGTGCCTGAGCATTATGAAAATATGTTAAATCTATGGTGGCTTTTCGCCATTTCGGGTGTGCTATTTCTTATAACATTAATTCTTTTATTTAAAAAGAAAAACTATGGTATAGCCGTCTTTTTAATGGTCGCTCAGTTTGGCTTTGCATTTTTCGGCTATGGTATTTCACATTATCCGTATTTACTGTATCCGTATTTGTCGGTCTATGATAGCTTTACAAATGAAACAATGGCGATAGCATTAGTGATAGCGTTTGTTGGAGGGTTAGTTCTACTCATACCTTCACTATATTTAGTAATGAAATGGTTTGTGTTTGATCGTGATTATGCTTGCGGTAAACATGATCATCATGCATAGGGGGAACTATAATGAATCAATTTATTATTTTGTATGCACCTTTTCTTGTAGTAGCTATTAGCATTGGGATTGGCTTTTGGGTAGGGCCGAAAGATCGTCAAGTTAAGTAATAAATGCATTCATCACTGTAATGTGTGTTCTGACTGGGCGCTTTCCTAGGGGCGTCGGGGCAACAGATGTTTTTTGCGCGAAAGA
>NZ_JBIVCA010000035.1:4102-26568 GCF_044746345.1 Lysinibacillus sp. NPDC086135
AGCGAAGCGACAGCAACAACGTGTTTTGTCTGTGCGAAAGCGAAGCGACAGCAACAACGTGTTTTGTCTGTGCGAAAGCGAAGCGACAGCAACAACGTGTTTTGTCTGTGCGAAAGCGAAGCGACAGCAACAACAGGATGTTGGTCACGAAGGTGTTATCACAGGAAGTGATGCTTTTAGCCTTCGTACCTCTATCGCTAATCCCCAAGGAATCGCCCAGCCTCCACTCCAATCAACTTACAGGTTTATCAAATGCGCATAATAAAATAAATGAATAGGATAAAAGCCTGGAAAAAGGAGCTAGATGGAAAGTCATGAGTGTTTGACTTTCTATAAGCTCCTTTTGTTTATGTGGTTATTTTACTTGATGCACCGCTCTGATGGTCGTTCGATTTTTACATAGCGCCATAAGCTATTAGCGATATCACGTGCCTCTTCTGTGTGTTCGGTCCCAACGAATGCTTTACGGAAAGGCGTAAGAAGTGATTCAATGATAAAGAGTTTTGGTTTCTCGCGCTGCAGTTCCTCTAATAAGAATTCTACGTACTCTAACCCTTCCACTGTTTCATTCTTAGATAACCCTTTTTTAAAGCCTGTTAATTGCTCGATGACTATTTCTTTATTAACTGGTCTATAGTTCACGACGTTTTGTATCGTGTTGATCATTTCCGTACTAATGAGGATCTCTTTTGATTCAAGCATAACGGGTATAATTACGCTAATATTGCGTAATGCTACACGTACAATGGCTTCGCGATTTATATATTTATAGTCAGCAATTAAGACTGCACGCAATGTGAGGTTAATCATACCAAGTGTCTGCACAGCACATTCATAGCTAATTGAGCTAATTTCTTCTCCAAAGACTTGTACAAGTCGGTTAGCAAGCCACTCCAGTTCTTGTAAATGATAGTTTAAAATAATTTTTTTCAGTTCATTATCACGAGAATGGAAAACCGATTCAAAAATTTGAATTAAATTATGTTCTCGATTGACATACATGAGTACTGCAACTTGCTGTGTTAATACTTCTAAATCAGTAGGATCTTTGCCGTAAAGAAGCTCGTGTCGGCGATTACTTGCCTCCTCGCGCCCTTCATCTAATATGGCGATTAAGCATTCATTTTTAGAAGATAAATGATTATAAAATGTGCCCTTTGAGATTTTGGCCTCACTAATGATGTCGTTAATCGATGTATCCACGAAACCCTTTTCAATAAATAGGGCACGAGCAGCAGTAATAATTTGTCTTTTTCTTTTGTTCATAACCTCACCTTTTTAAAAATATTATACTCTTATTCTATATCAAAAACGCCTATATATCAATGTTTTTGAAATTTATAATCTTAATTGTTGAAAAAAGTAGACTGCGAGTATAAAATAAGTTTTATCGAAAAAAACAAGAAAGAATTGAGGGATATAAATGAATAGTGGTCAAACACTACAAAAGCCACCCTATGGTATGATTGGTATTTTATTTGTGGGTGCTTTTGTTGCTTTTCTAAATAACACATTGTTAAATGTTGCATTACCAACAATCATGAAAGATTTTGGTATAACGTATTCAAAGGTACAATGGTTAGCAACAGGTTATATGCTTGTAAGTGGTATTTTAGTACCTGCTTCAGCATTCTTTGTAACACGCTTTAAAAATAGACATCTATTTATTGCAGCGATGTCAGTCTTTACAATCGGTACAATTATGGCTGGCTTTGCGCCTAACTTTGGTATGTTACTGGCAGGTCGTATGGTGCAAGCAGCGGGTGCTTCAAGTATGTCACCACTTTTAATGAATGTAATGTTAATTAGCTTCCCAAAAGAAAAACGTGGGGCGGCAATGGGGATCTTTGGTTTAGTCATGATTACAGCACCAGCGATCGGTCCAACATTATCAGGATATATTGTTGAGCATCATGATTGGCGTATGCTATTCCAAATGATTATTCCGTTTGCTGTAATTAGTTTATTGTTTGGCATTTGGAAATTAGAAAACGTGATGGAGACACGTAAAATTCATTTAGATTTCCTTTCAGTACTATTATCAACAGTTGCATTCGGTGGTATTCTCTATGGTTTCAGTACTGCTGGGGATAAGGGTTGGTCAAGTCCTTGGGTATATGGCACAATTTCAGCTGGTCTTCTTGCTTTAATCATCTTCATATTTAAACAACTACGTATGGATCAGCCTTTACTAGAATTACGTATTTATAAATACCCAATGTTTGCGTTAGGGTCAGCTATCTCGGTTATCGTGTCAATGGCTATGTTCTCTGGGATGATTTTAACTCCTGCTTATGTACAATCGATTCGTGGAATTGATCCATTTAAAGCGGGCTTAATGATGCTTCCTGGAGCAGTTGTAATGGGGATTATGTCGCCGATTACTGGGAAGCTTTTTGATAAATTTGGACCGCGTATACTAGCGATTATCGGTTTAACGATTACAACAATTGCGACATTCGGTTTAACAAAGTTAGAAATAGATTCAAGCTATACATTTATTGTGTCCTTGTACACAATTCGTATGTTTGGTTTATCAATGGTTATGATGCCGATTATGACAAACGGTTTAAACCAATTACCACTAACGATGAACCCGCATGGTACAGCTATTAATAATACTGTACAGCAAGTGGCAGGGGCAATTGGTAGTGCCGTGATGGTAACGTTCATGAATAACCGTACAAAAGCAACAGCCGAAGATTTAATTGTAGAAGCAAAAGCCAATGCAGCGCAATCAGGTGTTGCGATGACACCTGAGCAAATGCAACAAATGCAGGATCAGATTATGCAAACTGCTTTATTAGATGGTATTACACACTCATTCTTAATAGCAGCTTGTGTTACAGTCCTTGCGCTAGTGCTTGCGTTCTTCCTAAAACGCGTAAAAATTGAAAGCTCAGCCGCTTCTATGGATTTGAAAAAACCAACTAAATAATTATGTTTTTAGGCCTGTTAGTAGAATTTTTCTTCTAACAGGTTTTTTGATAAAAAATGTGGCAATTTGGGCGATAAATCGTGATTAGGTATCGAGAAATAAAAAAAATAGGCGATAAATTTTTTTATTAGTATTATACGAACAATCGAGGGGAAGTTTAAATAGACTAAATACTATTGAAAATCAAATGTTTTACAGTGACAATTTAAAAATTTGAAATCAAAAATATTGTATTTTTTAATAGTGGAGATAAAAAGAAAACTTAAATACGATGCATTGTTAACAAAATCAATGAATTTTGAAAAGATTGTCGAAATTGTGATTTAGCGCATTGAAATAATGTGCAAACAGACTTATAATGGAGTTTATAATGTCACCAAGACAAGATAAGGATGGAATTATGATGCACTTTTTGCAAAATAAAGTTAACATTGTAATAACAAGTTATACGGATTGCTATCCAGCTCTTGGGACTGGTGATTTGTAAGATATACGCGCTGTAACGACTGTTAAGAAGTGCCTTAATGGTCTTTTTTACATGGAAGCAATAAAATTAAAATAGTAAAAGTGATGGCAAAGGAGAGTTCAAAATGTCAGAAACGAAAAACCAAACACAGTCTGAACAATTAACTGTGAGTCAAGAACAACTGGATGTGCTAGATCAATTATTAAAGCCTGAGGTTCAGGAATCACTTACAACTTTAGTTGAACAATTACCTAAGTTAACTGAAATGATGACGTTATTAACAAAATCATATGAGTTTGCTCAAGCTGTTGCAACTGACGAAGTACTTAAAAATGATACTGTTGGTGCGGTAACAGAAATGGCTGGTCCAGTAGTAGGCTCAGCTAAAAACCTTGCAGCTACTGCAATTGAAGCGAAAGACCGTGCTTCTGAAAGCCAAGAAGTAATTGGTTTATTCGGTCTTATGAAAATGTTAAAAGACCCGCAAGTTCAAGGTGTTTTCCGTTTTGTTAATGCTTTCTTACAAGTAAGCGCTGAACGTAAAGCTAAATAAGACTCGACTCGAGATACATTCAATTCGTAAGGACGGAGGATTAATTAATCATGTCAAAAGAAATCGTCATCTTAGGTGCTGGTTACGCTGGCGTTTTAACTGCATTAACAGCACGCAAGTATCTATCGGCTGATGAAGCTAAAATTACTGTAGTAAACCAATTCCCAACACACCAAATCATCACTGAACTTCACCGTTTAGCTGGTGGTACTATTGCTGAAGGTGCTGTTGCTTTACCACTTAAAAAAATCTTTAAAGGTTTAGATATCGATTTACAAATCGCTAAAGTTACAAAATTCAATGTAGACAGTAAAAAAGTGGACCTAGATACTGGTTATACTTTAAACTACGATACTTTAGTAGTATCTTTAGGTAGCCAAACTGGATTCTTCGGTATCCCTGGATTAGAAGAAAACTCTATGGTACTTAAATCAGTGAACGAAGCAAATAAAATTAACAAACACATCGAAGATCGTATTAAAGCATATGCACAAACAAAAGACGAAGCAGATGCAACAATCGTTATCGGTGGTGGCGGTTTAACAGGTGTAGAGCTTGTTGGTGAAATCGTGGACAACTTCCCGAAAATCGCAGCAAAACACGGTGTTAACTTTGCTGATCTTAAAATTAAACTTGTTGAAGCTGGTCCAAAAATCTTACCAGTACTTCCGGATGCACTTATCCAACGTGCAACTGAAAGCTTAACAAAACGTGGCGTTGAATTCATTACAGGTACTCCTGTAACAGGCGTTGATGGTAATGTTATCTCTCTTAAAGATCGCGAACCAATCGTTGCTAATACACTTATTTGGACAGGTGGGGTAGCTCCACTTCCAATCGTAGGCGAGTCTGGCCTTGCTGCTGACCGCGGTAAAGCTACGATTAACGAGTTCTTACAATCTACATCTCACGATGATGTATTCGTCATCGGTGACGCATCTGTTGCATTACCAGCTGATGGCGGGCGTCCGCTATATGCACCAACTGCTCAAGTTGCATGGCAAATGGGTGAGTGTGCTGGTTACAACTTATTCGCACAATACAAAAACCAAGAGATGAAGCCTTTCTCGGCAATTAACTCTGGTACACTTGCAAGCTTAGGTCGTAAAGACGCTGTTGCGACTATCGGTGCTAGCAACACAGAACTTAAAGGTCTTCCTGCAACACTTATGAAAGAAGCGTCTAACATTCGCTATCTTACACATATTAAAGCGCTATTCGGCTTAGCGTATTAATATTTTATGAGGCTGAGACATAACTAATAAGCTCTTTGCGAAAGCCGAATTCTTTCAAATAAATTAAGCAATATATATAGAAAACCCGAACAATGGCAAAACACCGTATGAGTGTCTTGCAGATTTGTTCGGGTTTTACTTTAGCTAAAATACTTTGTTTTATTTTAGGGTAGCTAAAGCGAAAAATCAGAGCGACGGAATGAAGAATTAAAGCGACGGAGAGAATAGCCAGAGTGGCGGACAGAAAAGTCGAAGTGATAGAAAGACCAGCCAAAGCGACGGAAGAAGAGCCGAAGTGACGGAAAGAAATCGGAGCGACGGAAAGAAGAGCCGAAGTGACGGATAGAATCGTCAAAGTCGTGGATAGAGTGGCCAAGGTCGTGGATAGCCCTGAGCGACGGAAAGAAAAGTCAGATTGACGGAAAGAAATCGGAGCCACGGAAAGAAGAGCCGAAATGATGGATAGAATCGTCAAAATCGTGGATAGAGTGGACAAAGTCGTGGATAGAACAGCAAAAATCGTGGATAGCCCCGACAAAGCGGCGGAAAGAACAGCCAGAGTGACGGAGAGAAATCGGAGCGATGGAAAGAAGAGCCGAAGTGACGGATAGAATCGTCAAAGTCGTGGATAGAGTGGCTAAAGTCGTGGATAGCCCCGACAGAAATGCCAAAGAGACGTCAAAAGCCAGATTTTATAGGAATATTTCTGAATTCGATGACTAGAGGAAGGTTTAATGCTAAAGCAATAGCAAATAGTAGCACCTTCTATTAAAGAGATGCTTTTATGAGATTCCGTGGTATTGTTCTTTTATCATTTTTATTTTTATGGAAATACAACCTATTTATTCCCTTTTATTTTATAATCTAACTATAACAAGGAGGGGGAAGTTTATGCAGGCTGTGATTATTAATGAGTTTGGCACTTCTGATGTTTTAAAGTATGTGGAATGTCCAAAGCCCACTATTTCAGCGGGGGAAGTATTAATACGTACGACGTATACGAGTGTGAATTTTGCTGATATTAAAAATAGAAAAGGTAATAAAGCAAAAGCAAATTTCCCAATGATACTCGGTTTAGATGTAGCTGGTGTAGTTGAGGAGGTTTTTGCTAAAAGTAGCGCTTTTAAAGTTGGAGATGTGGTTCTTGCATTCCCGAAAAATGGAGCCTATGCAGAATATGTAGTGGCGAATGAGCAGCTAGTCTTTAAAGTTCCGAATGATGTCCCTTTGGAAAAGGCAGCCGCTGTGCCAACGGTTTTGTTTCTATCCTATCTTTTGGCACATCAAATCGCTCCAATTAGCTCAGATGATAGCGTATTAATTCATGCTGCATCTGGTGGGGCAGGGACGATGCTGATTCAAATGGCGAAAAAGCTAGGCGCCAAGAAGATTATTGGCACTGTTGGTGATATGGGGAAAGCGACAATTGCCCTTGAACTAGGTGCACATCATGTACTGACATACGATAATTTTAGTGCGCAAGTCAATGAATATACGGATGGTCATGGTGTTAACATTATTTTTGACTCCATTGCCGGGGATATTACGGAAGAGAGTTTTAACTGTTTAGCTCCGTATGGTACGCTAGTGCAATTTGGAAATAGCGGTGGTAAAGCCGGGAATATAAAAACATCTGACTTGCATAGTAGCTGCCGCAATGTGAAAGGGTTTAGCTTAGGAACGACTCGGGCTTCCAAGCCTGCAGTGCTACAACAAGTTGCACAGGAGATGTTTGCGCTGTTGAAGGATGAAAGTTTCCAAGTACCAATTGCTAATATTTTTGCATTAGAAGACATGCAGAAAGCGCATGATTTGATGGAAAGTCGTCAGCATCAAGGAAAGATTTTAATTAAAATATAGATGAACGACCTCTGTATAGTGATCAACAAGCTATACAGAGGTTACTTTTGTTTTAGATCCTATAGCTTGAAAAAAGCATTGTTGTGAGTGGATGCCCAAAATCAAACCCACCCATTAATAGAATGAAAGCAAACTAGTAAAAACTTTATTAGGAATCACCACTTTATTTGTAGGTATAATTCTAACTTTCATTTTTCGACAACAAACAGGAATTTCCTTTAAACAATTGTTAAAATGAGGTATTATTATATAGGTTTTTGTCTTTCTCTACCTTATTTTGAAATCGTTATTTGTTTTAGGTTAACTTTTTAGTATAATATAATATTTGGCCTCTTTAAATACATAATGAATATAACAATGGTATTTATTTCATTTAGATTTTACGAGTGTATCAATGTTAAAGTGTTATATGGCTAATTTAAGTGATGTAAATATAATATTAAAACATTAAATTTGATAGGCTCTTCACTAAATATTTGTTAAACGTATGTCGTGTTTTAGGTTGATTGTAGGCCTTTGGAAATGCGTCAAAGATGAGATCCCTGGAGCGCAAGTGAACGCCTTCAGGTAAGCGTCTAGTCGGAACGGAAATGTTGTGGTGAGGAGTCTTAAATTTTGAATATAAAGGAATGGCTATTAGGGGAGTGGTGCAATGCTTTTTAATTCCTTTGAATTTATTTTCTTGTTTTTACCTATAACATTTATTATCTATTTTTTATTAAATCGTTTCAGAGACCAGCAATATGCGATCTATTGGTTGGTACTGAGCTCTTTGATTTTTTACGGCTATTTTAAGTTAACTTATTTAGCAATCATCTCAATTTCAATAGTTGTGAACTTTGCTTTAAGTCGGGTAATTAGTAGTACCAATAGTCGTTGGAGAAAAACGTATATGATAATTGGAGTCATCTTCAATATTATCATTCTCTGTTACTATAAATATACCGATTTCTTTATTGGTAATATAAATAGTTTATTTGGTACAAATTTTGCACTGTTGCACTTATTGCTACCATTAGGACTTAGTTTTATTACATTCCAACAAATTGCTTTTATTGTTGATAGTTATCGTGATGGAACAGCTCATTATAAATTTAGCCATTATGCGCTGTTCATTTTGTTTTTCCCGCAGTTAATTGCAGGACCAATTGTTCAGCATGATGAAATGCTTCCGCAGTATGATACTAAGGGAAATCGTAAAATTATTCATGAACATGTTGCACGAGGTTTATTTATTTTTGCAATTGGTTTAGTGAAGAAAGTTGTAATTGCTGATACGGTGGGCATATGGGCGAATGAAGGCTTTGCCAATTATAGTAATTTAAGTTTTATAGAAGCTTGGATTACCTCATTATCGTATACAGTGCAACTTTATTATGATTTTAGTGGATATTCTGATATGGCGATCGGTTTAGCATTATTATTTAATATTAAACTGCCAGTAAATTTCTACTCTCCTTATAAAGCACGTAATATTCAGGAGTTTTGGAAAAAGTGGCATATGACGTTGAACCGGTTTTTAACTACATATGTCTATTTTCCATTAGGTGGTAGTCGTAAAGGGGCATATAGAACGTATATAAATATATTAATTATTTTCTTCATCAGTGGATTTTGGCATGGTGCAGGATGGAATTTTATTTTATGGGGACTGATGCATGGCTTTGCGTCTGTAGTTGTGAGACTTTTTAGTAAAACAGGTATTAAGCTTCCGTATTTACTTTCGTGGTTTATGACTTTCCAATTTGTTAATATCGCTTGGGTATATTTCCGTGCAACAAGTATTGAGCAAGCGAATACTATTATAGCCAAAATGTTTACGCCAAACATGACAGCTATAACTAATTTCTTTACGGAGCCGCACACGAATTTTGCGCAAGCGGGAGCTTTTAATATTTTGGGACTATCATTCAGTGATCCAATAGTTATTGTTGTAGGACTCTTAATCACACTTGTTATTGCATTTACGGCATTAAATTCTATTCAATTAATGGATAAGATGAAATTTAATTGGGGAGCAATCATTTATACGCAATTTATGATTGCACTAGTGCTAGTATCGATTTATTATATGCAAAAAAATAGTATATTCTTATATTTTAATTTCTAAATAAAGGTGTGAATGAACTTGGATCCGAAAAAATGGTTAGTAAAATTATTTGCCACATCTTTCATAGTAATAGGATTACCTGTTTTCGGAATTATGGGTTTCAATTATTATATTGACCCTCTTTGGAATTACACACATGCGAATGACTTTAACGACTATCAGCTTGGCTTTGATGAAAGACAATTAAAAACAAATTATATCAATAGCCATGATTTTAACTATGATAGTTTGTTAATGGGAACGAGCAGGATTACGTATCTTGATGAGAGGGCTTTTACAAAAGAAAATGTTTATAACTATTCATTGAGCGGACTGCATATTACAGAATATTTGCCTTACATGAAATATGCTGAAAAGAAAAATGGTAAGCCGTTTAAGAGAATTTTTATTGAGTTATATTTTGATTCGGCGAATGCTGGCAAACCTAGTACATCGAATCCGCCGCAAACTTATATCGAGGCGTCGGAGGCACCTTTTTATGCAATAAAGTCCTTATTTTCAGCAAGCACGATGCATTATGCTCTTTTTAATTATGATATTTCAAAAGCAAATCATTACGACGGTGCTCGTAGTTACACACGTAATAATATTGCACAAACTACGTATCCAAATGATGATATGGAGCAGGGGTGGCAAAAATTCCAGAAAAATTTTAAAGCAGGGACAGCCAAGCCTTTTATGTACGATACCGACTATCGAAAAAGGCTTCAAGCTATAAAAGACGCATTCCCAAATACAGAACTAGTAGTCTTTACAGAATTAATGCCTGCCAAACGGCTTCAGACAATTTTGCATAATGAAAATCGTTACGAGGCTTATAGTAGATGGATGAATGATATGGTAGATGTGTTTGGTACCGTGTACAGCTTCCATGGTGTGAATGAAATAACAGCGAATGAGAACGACTTTTTCGACTGGTTGCATTACTACCCAAACGTTGGGGATTTAATCATTAAAGCTTTAGAGAACAGGGAACAACGATCAACTATTATGCAGACTGTAGATAAAGGGAATCTTGATAAGTACCTTAAAAATGTAGTGGTAGATATTAATATTGACTAAATGATGAAAAGATGACGCTGATATGTACTGTCAGGGTCATCTTTTTTTATCCATAAAAAGGTTTATCTGCGATTATTCTAGTAAGGGGGATTGCCAAATTGTTGCAAGTAATACAATGCTTTCGTTAATTTGCCCAAGGGTTAGCCCACCATAGCCCATAATGACCATAGCATGTTTAGAGCCTTGCTGATAGGAGGTTGAACATGGATAGACTTTAATTCCTACCTCCTGTGCAAGCCTAATGGCATTATGTTCAGAAAGCCTTTTTGGTAACTTCATAACGATGTGTAGCCCAGATTTTTCACCAATTACTTCGAATTCCTCAGAAAAATGGGTGTTAATAGCTGCTAGTAACGTCTGTTGCTTTTTACGGTAAATAGTACGCATTTTGGCTAAATGCTTATCGAATAAGCCTTGAGCAATAAAATCGGCTAATACAAGCTGATCTATTTTTGAGACAACAGATTTTTGCTCCTGATTAAAAAGCATAAATTCTTCGACTAACGATTTAGGCAAAATCATATAACTAATACGGAGCGATGGGATAAGTGTTTTAGAAAAGGTTCCGAAATAAATAACACGTTGTAGCTGATCCATCTTTGCTAAAGAGGGAATAGGGAGCCCCTTATAACGAAATTCCGAGTCATAATCATCCTCAATAATATATGCCTTCGCAGAATTAGCCCATTGTAGAAGTTCTGCACGCCGTTCAACCGGCATGACCATCCCGAGCGGAAACTGGTGTGCGGGTGTTGTGTATAACATGTGGATGGGTTTTTTCGGTATTGATACCCCTAAGTTATCAACAGGAATAGCATGAGTTATTAATCCACATTGTTGCAATGTTGCACGTACTCTTTTAAAGCCAGGCTCCTCTAAGCCAACGTGTGCTTTTTGGCCAAAAAAGTGACAGAGAGCCTGAAGCTGATTTTGTGTACCACTATAAACGAACACCTGTGATGCTTCACAAGTAACTCCTCTTGATCGTTCAACATAGCGAGCGATTTCCGTCCGTAATATAGCTTCTCCTGGCCAAGGACTTGTTGTTAAATTATCCACATTAAAGTGCTTTTTCAACAGCTTATGCCAGATCGAAAATGGAAAAGCTCCCTTATCCACATGTCCGTTATTAAAATCAAATTTTATAGTATATGTAGTTGGTGTTATAGCTGTGGATATGTGCTGATTTTGCTGCTGTTCCCATTCAAATTCAAAGGGCGCTATAAAATAACCAGAGCGTTCCTTACTATAGATATAGCCTTCAGCTAGTAATTGTTCATAAGCTTCCTTAATCGTGTGGACACTAACATCAAGCGTTTTAGCAAGTGTTCGTTTAGATGGCAATTGCTCATGGGCCAGTAGTTTCTTGCTTAAAATTGTTTGTTTTAATTCCTCGTAGATTTGCACGTATTTCGATGCATCTCCAGTAAATGAGATCGATAACTCCAAAATATTGCACCTCCTGGTACGGTGAATTTTTTAAAAATTGGTTCTATCTATCATATCAAAAATACCGTTAAATAGGTAAAAAGGAGTGAAGCAACATGAATTTTAAAGCATTAGAAAATGAGGTAGTATTACTGAAGCCATTAGAACAACAGGACACGCAAGGGCTATTGGAGGCAGCTAGTTATCCAGAGATATGGCCCCACATGTCCACAACAATTGAGAAAATGCTCGATGTGAATAACTTTGTGGACAAGGCATTAACAACAAAACGTGAAAAAACTGAGTTTCCATTTGTAATTGTGGATAAAAAATCTGGACAAATCATTGGTTCGACTCGGTTTATGGACATTGATGAAACGCATAAACGACTTGAAATAGGTACTACATGGATAACACCTGCTTTTTGGCGTACGGCCATTAATACGAATTGCAAATATTTATTATTACAATACTGCTTTGAGGTACTCTACTTACAGCGTGTTCAAATTAAAACAGACCACGGAAATTTACGTTCTCAAAAGGCGATTGAACGTTTAGGGGCAACAAAGGAGGGGGTCTTACGTAATCATATGGTGCGGAAGGATGGTACGACTCGTCATACAGTGATGTACAGCATTACTTTACAAGAATGGCCACAAGTGAAAAACCATTTGCAGCAGGTGCTAGTTGATGCTACAGAGAAATTGGGGTAAAGAAATTAGTACATAAAAAAGAATGGTCATTAGTCGACCATTCTTTTTTTATAAATAAATCCTGCTACAATCCAAGTTACTAGTGACCAAACGATGATTGAAGCTATTGGAATAATGACATCCATTGTTGTGTATGATCCTTCTAAAGCTTCTGCTAATAGTACCAATTGAGAACTTGGTAACCACTCGGCAATCTTTAAAATCGGATTAGCAGAAGACATAGCTAGTGCAAGAGGACCGAATGAGAAAATAAGGACAACGGGTAGAATGATAAGAGATCCTTCCATAATCGTTTTGGCGAATAATCCACATAATGTTCCTATTGCAATATAAAACACAGTCGAAAGTATTAAAGCGATAGCTAAGATGAAAGGATTAGCTGGGGTATAGCCCACAATGAAAATAGTCAATGCCACGATTACTATCGTAATGATAAAGACAAACAAGCTTTTACCAATTAAAATATCGCCAAGTGAAGCAGGGGAAAGCATGAGACTACGAAGCGTATTTTTTTCTTTCTCCTCTGCAATTAGACTGCATTGTACATAGGTAGTCACCATAGAAAATGCCATATTAATTAAAAGGAAATAGAAAGCAATAGCAGTTGAACCTGATTTTAAAAAGAATGCCAAAACAAGTGGCATAAGTACCATAATGGATACCGCATAGTTACGTGAAAATTCCTTATAATCCTTCATTAAAATAGCTTGAATACGTGTCATTGAAAGGTTCATACTAAATCACTCCCTGTTATTTGCATAAAAATATTTCCTAGTGTTGGCTCGTTCGTATATATCCGAGAAACTTCGTTAGATTGCATCCAATGAAACAGTTTTTCAGCATCTTGTTCTCCATTTTGAATGATTTCACAAGCACCATTTGTTAATTCCACTGTAATAGATTCATCGCCAAACTCTTTTTTCAAATCCTTTGGCGCACCAATTGCTCGAATTTTACCTTTATGTAAGAAGGCTACACGATCACAAAGTATTTCGGCTTCACTCATATCATGTGTTGTTAAAAATATTGTCGTACCCATCTCGTTTAATTTGCGCAAGCCATTATAAATATGCTGTGTATTAACAGGATCGAGAGCAGAAGTTGGCTCGTCTAAAAATAATAATTCGGGTTTATGCATGATAGCACGTGCAAGCGTAACACGTTGCATCATTCCTTTAGAAAGCTGACTAATCTTCTTTTTACGATCACCGTATAAGTTAACAAAATCCAACGCTTCTTTTATGGCTGATTTAGGTAATTGATATAAATTACTGAATAGTAATAAATTCTCCTCGATTGAAAGTCGCGTATATAGTCCGCTATTATCTGTTAAAATACCGAAGCGTTTACGATTATTACTTTGTTTCATCTCATTTGCTGGGCGGCCAAACAATAAAACGTCGCCAGCAGTCTTTTCAGTTTGTGCTGTTAATATTTTTATAGTAGTAGTTTTTCCGGATCCGCTAGGTCCAAGAAAGCCGAATATTTCACCTTTTTGAATGGAAAATGAAACATCCTGTAATGCTGTTTCCTTATTAAATGTCTTTTTCAAATGCTGAACATCGATTACTGCGTTCATTTGAAAACCTCCCTGTGTTGTTGTTGATATCTACACTATAAGGGACAATAAGGGTCTCAACATTATATTACAGGTGAAAGGCTGTGAAATGACCTTTAGTGGAGAAATATTTCAGCTGACAGGAGTCGTTTATTTCCTGGGAAATCTACTAAATTCCGAGTATTTTCTTTAAATCTGCGAGTTTGTTTTTCGACAAAGGTACTACGGTCTTTTCATTGCTGTTTAAGGCTAGGCTATAGCTATTGCGAGTCCACGTAATGATTTCCCGTACCTTTTGTAAGTTAACGATATAAGAGCGATGACTTCTAAAGAAGCCGAACGGTGTCAATTTTTGCTCAAGATCATTTAATGATAATGTGCATGGATAGGCTTCACCTGCAACATATAGTGAAACAATACCCTCAACACTTTCGATATAATCGATTTCAGGGGGATTAAATAAAATGATCTTATCATTTTTCTTTGTAGGGATTTTATCAAGTCGAATCGGTACGCTTTCTTGAGAGGGGGGAGTTGGTTCTGTTCCATCCTCTTTAACGTCTAATGCATGTATGCCCGTGATATCCAGTCTATGTACTTCTGTACTCGAAATAATTAAATCCTCAAGATTGTTAGATAATAAAATGACTGTTTTATTCTTTTTTTGAAGTGCATCCAATAACTGAATGACTTTTTGCTTGGAAAACTCATCTAGGTTTTGGAATGGCTCTTCTAAAACATGTATCTGTGCCTGATTGAGATATGTATGAATCAATTTTAAACGTTGCTTTTCTCCATTCGAAAGCTTGCTGATTTTAATGCTTTTTTGCTCCATCAAAGCGAATAATTTTAATAGATCCTCCATCTTTTCAGAAGAAGCATTGAAAAGCTTTAAGCAAAAGTTAATATATTCTCGGACCGTCAGTCGCTCATACAAGGCATTTTCACGAAAATGTGTATACGTATTACTTTGCTTCGAAAACCATTGTATTAATGTATGTATTTTTGACACATCCGTATGGATGCCGATAATAATACCAGGCCGCATAGAAAGGTGAAAGTTTGGATAAATTACATTTCCTCCTTCTATATAAGGGTCAATAATTATGCTTTCAATTTGGTTCATTACTTAGTCCTCCTTGACTTCATTTGATTGCAAAAATTGCGAGATTTCAGTTTGTGACTGTAAAAAACTTCTATAGTGATAGTTTCCGTTATTAGAGTCCATAAAACCGTGCTGACCTATATATTGTCTCGTATGAACAAATGGAAATGTATCGAGTGTTTCTTTTAATTCATGGACATTAAAACTTTTCTCATGGCTTGGTAAAATAACGAGTGTCGGACAGGAGGGCATTGTATCCAAGTATTGACGAATGCGTGAACCATAAACGCAAACGATACCTTGTAATGGTAGCGTTGATAGTCTCCAAGCTAATGTTGCACCTACACTAAATCCGATTAACAGTACTTCATCAAAATGTGTCCTAGCTTCCAATATTTTTTCGGTTAGTTTATCGAGAGGAGCATCAAAGCCAACCTCATTTATGAAATATTCATAGGCTTCCTGTTCTTGTTCATATTGAAATGTTCTATCGACTGAATATAAAGAAATGCACTCAACAGTAGTGTTAGCATTACTGTATGCTTCAGCTTGCATTTTTATAAAATCGTTGACGCCATAAATCTCATGTAGAATGAGTATTTTCCTTGTCATGTTGACCTCATTTTTGCTTTTTTCAATAGTGTACCAAAAAGTAATCATACAGGGTTCATCACCAAAACGTGTGGTTGATTTCCGTTCCGACTGGGCGTTTTCCTGGGGGCGTCCGATGAGCCGCCCAGTCTCCACTCCAATCAACTATTTACATAGTAGACGTTTTAACAAAAGTCATCCATATAACTTTTGGTGATGGACCATCATACAGTATATTCTGTAAATTTTTGACATTTATTTTGTTGTTTCGGTAATTATTCCGGACAGTGCCTAAAAGTAAAAAACCCGGGCAGACTTATGTGGTTCTGGATTGACCACAGCAAGCGAACCGGATTTTTCTGTTGATATATGCCTTTATTTCATTGCGTTAGACATAAAATCCTTCATTTCCATACTAAGCGTATTAAGCTCATCAATGATTTCACTAAAGTCCTGAACAAGTTGTGCCTGTTCGTTAGTGGCACCATTTATTTGAGTCATGTTTTGCTTTAAATTTTCAAGATTATGATTGATGCTTCGAAGTGAGGTTTCAATGTTATCAGTAGCAGTAGTTGTTTCAGTAGAAAGTTTGCGAACTTCTTGTGCAACTATATGAAAACCGGCACCATGTTGACCTGCACGTGCTGCCTCAATTGATGCATTTAATCCGAGTAAATTGGTTTGACGAGAAATATTTTTTATCAAATCCGTAATACCATTTGTTTTTTCAGCATCCTCTAAAGCAAATTGTGTCTGCTTATTAATTTCCTCACTAGTTGCAGCTAGCTCCTCCGAATGAGAGGCAATTGTATGTACTTTATCTTGTAGATTTTGGATAATATCATTCATAGTAACAATATATTTCTCCATTTGTAGAGAATGGTCAATAGGTATTCCAAAGGCTAGCGCGCCTACGATTTGCCCATTTTCACGAACAGGAAAGGAAAATGCGTTAAATTCTACACCATAAAATTCCTTTGGTACATGCTCATTAGTACTTTTGCCTTTAAGTGGGAGATGTAAAATTGCATCACCTGGGAGAATTTTTTGTCCGATTTTATACCCAGAATCTATCCGTTTCCCAGGTAAATAAGCAATAATACTCTCACTCTCTTTATCTACTAATCCAATCATGGACTCGCCTTTCATAGCTAAATGAATGTAAGGCATTGTCAATGTTAATGCTTCAAGAATTTTCATAGTAACCTCCTCGGTATATGTAAGCCCTATTAAATTAGGGCATAATCATAATCTCATTTTTAAAACGTTATTTTTTGGAAAAGTGATACTTCTTTAATTGTATGAAAAAAGGAAGTAAATAAAAAGACTATCTTAATACCATTATCCTTTTAAATTGTACGAAATTAAGGCAATATATTATGAATTTGCTAAAAAAGGAGTAGGACTTTTGCGCAGTGCAAAACGTGGTGTTGATTTTCGTTCCTGCTGCCGCTTCGCTGCAAGGTTCCATCTTTGACGCTGATCTCCAAGGAATCACCCAGCCTCCACTACAATTAACCACTTCGCTAAGAATATATCTTCAGCAATGTTTTACCTTTGCGAAAGCGATAACAGAGGTCATAGCATCCGCTTTTGAAACGCATAAAATTAATAAAAGTTCTAAGCTTTATTGATTGAACTGATGGGAAAATTCATCAGAAGTTTTTCTTTCGCAAAAGTTTAACATAGCTTTTTCTTTTTTGGACAACCTAAACTTTAGAAATAATGGTATGAGGTGATGATCATGAAAATAGAAAGGTCGTCCGAATGGGAAGAAGGCTTTATCAATAAACTGAATGAACATGGAAAATGGGATAGTTGGACATTGTACAAGATGAATTATGACATTGTGAAAATGAAGCTAATTCCTGATTTCACAGGTTTACAGGCGACGAAGTATTTACCAAATTTAAAGCCGCTTAAGCACCAGTTGGAAGCAGCAGAGACAGTCATTGAACGTATGAATGGTAAAGCGATTTTAGCTGACGAAGTAGGTCTTGGTAAAACAATTGAAGCAGGTTTAGTTTTAAAGGAATATTTGATTCGTGGCCTCGTTAAAAAAGCATTAATATTAGCGCCAGCATCTCTTGTTAATCAGTGGGTTGAAGAATTAAATATAAAGTTCCACATTCCGGCAGTAGCTTTTAAGAAAAATGTTCAGATTGAGCGCCATGATGTCCTTATTATGAGTATGGATACGGCAAAGAAGAGTCCTCACAAAGAGCGAATTTATGAGCAGGATTACGATATGATAATTATCGACGAGGCTCATAAATTAAAAAATCATAAAACACAAATTTATGAATTCGTACAAAGCTTAAAGAAAAAGTTCTGTTTATTATTAACGGCTACACCGATTCAAAACGATGTCTTTGAATTATTTTATCTTATTTCCTTACTTAAGCCTGGTCATCTTGGCAATTATGATACATTTCAATCTGCATTTTCGGCAAGTAAGCATGATTTAGAGCATGATGATTTTTTAAAGGAATTAGTGAATCAGGTAATGGTGAGGAATAGGAGAGAAGACACGGGTATTGAATGGACAAATCGCCGTGTTCAAACTATTCCAATCGAATTCACGAAGGAAGAAGAGGAAGTTTATAGTCTGCTTGGAACCCTTCAAAATACAGGCTCATTTTCAATGATTACATTGCAAAAGGAAATGTGTAGTAGCAAGGAAGCAACAGGTTTAACATTAACTAAAATGCTTGAAGACAATGAGCAACCGCAAGAAATTGAAGGAATACTAGCAAAATTAATGGCTTTAGAAGTGAATTCAAAGGCGAAAAAGACCCTTGAAATAGTCGAACAGGCCAAAGACAAAGTAATTATTTTTACAGAGTATAGAGCTACTCAAATTTACTTGCAATGGTATTTACATTCTAACGGTATAACAAGTGTCCTATTCAACGGTAAATATAATAAAAGTAAACGTGATTATATGAAGCATCTTTTTAAGGAAAGGGCACAGGTTCTAATCGCAACAGAGGCAGGCGGCGAAGGGATTAACCTTCAATTTTGTCATCATGTCATTAACTATGATCTGCCCTGGAACCCTATGAAGCTAGAGCAACGAATAGGGCGCGTACATCGATTAGGGCAAGAGCATGATGTTCATATTTATAATCTGGCTATTGTCAATACGATTGAAGAGAACATATTAGCATTACTTCATACGAAAATTGATGTGTTCGAAAAGGTAGTAGGCGATTTAGATGCGATTCTATCTAACTTTAAAGAATCTGTATAGTGTAAGGGAGAAGGACCATGTATCCACAGCAAGTTCATAGTTATTTACGCCAATTTTTTAATGAAAATGATTGCCCTATATTAGGAGAAGATCAGCATTATCTTACTGTACAATTAACGGTTGATATTGATAAAAGAATTATGAATCGCCCTTTTTATTGGCAATACGTAGAAGCTACAAACAGTGAGGCAAATCCAGCTCAAGTAACTTTCATTACAAATCAAACAGCATCAGCAGGGAGCCTTTATGGAGAAGCTATTCATTTTGGTTCTCCGAGAATGAACCAGCTTTTTCAAGCAACAAGGGAGCTAGGAGCTTATGTTCAGCTTTTTGAAAAGGTGGATAATGAAATAGGGCAAGTTATCCTAACTCCTTGGCTAGGTGTTAACTTTAAAGTGTCGTATTGCTGCGATCGAACGAAAGAAACGCTTTATTCATTTGGCATAAACTTGCTAACCGGGATCATAAAAGAGGATTTTCAAGAGACGATATGTACATCTGAATTTGACACTGTTCCAGCAGACAATGCTTTTCATGTTCAATATATCATTAAGCCTCTTAGAGCACTCGAAAGATTACATGCTACTATTGAAATGATGATTGAACGTGATGACCATTCATGGGCTACTGAAGCAAGAAAACGATGGCAGCATGATCAACGTGTACTTGATTATTTTTATGAGGAAGAAGAAGATAAACCAGAATGCTATGACATCGAAAAGAAGGCATTAGAGGAACAATACGATACAAAAATTAAAATAGAAATTATTAATGGTGGTTTATTTTATCTTTATTAAACGAGGAGCTGTCTAATAGTAGGGACAGCTCCTTTACATTTAATTTTCTTCAAAAATACTTTGTAATTGTGCCAATTTATTATCCCAAAATAAATCAAAGTACTGAAGCCAGTCTTCAATTTCTTTTAGTTTTTCGGCATGTAATGTGTATATTTTTTCTCGTCCCTTTTTATGAGCAGACACTAGCTCAGCTTGCTCTAAAATTTTCAAATGCTTTACAACAGCAGTTCGGCTTATAGAAAAATTCTCAGAAATAAGTGAGATCGGTTTATCACTTGCGGCAAGTAGCTGTAGGACATGACGTCTTGTTGGATCAGCGATTGCTTGAAAAACATCATACTTTACAGCAAGTTGTGTCATTGTGATTCCACAACTTCTTTTAATTTTTTGCCGACAAGCATTGTCCAGCCGCCCTCCATTGTTGTACGAATGGCTTCAGCAGGCATGTTAGCTTTAGGAATGATATGTGAAGCTTCTTTCCAGCCACCATGTGTTAATGTAAATTCAGTTTGCTCACCAATTTCTTTCAGTTCAAAAGTGACAAACCATCCATCTGTATCCCATGCAAAACGAACAAAATGTGGAGCATCTACTTGTTCTACTCGACATGGTGAAGGACCAAACGGTGATTGTATCGTAAACTCATGACCTTCAACAGGCTTAAAATCATTTGGCATAAGCCAAGAAGCAATCTTTTCAGCATCCGTTACTGTTTCCCATACTTTTTCAATCGGTGCATTGAGTGTAACTGTTTTAACAATATTCTCTAGTTTTTCTGTCATTTAAAATGAACTCCTTCGCAAAAATATAACCTTAAGGTGTTACGAATATATAACACCTTAAGGTTATATGTCAATTATAAATACATTGGATAAATTTTCATTGTGTCTTTTTGTAAATCCTTATTTATGTTAAAATTATTTTTATAATTTTCTGACTAAGGAGGGAGGTCATTAAAGTGGTGAACATATCTGTGTTTTTATTAATGTGCATTTTATTAATTATTTTGCCTGGTCCGGATACCGCCATTGCAACAAAAAATACACTTACCGTAAGCAGAAAGGGAGGTTTACAGACTTTACTCGGTTCGTGCTGTGGATTATTGATCCATACTTTTGCAGCGGTTATTGGACTTTCGGCGATTATTGTAAAGTCAGCATATGTATTTACCATTTTAAAATACGTCGGCGCGGTTTATTTATGCTATTTAGGTATTAAAACTTTATGGGCATTACGATTAATACGTACACAGTCTCCAGTTGTACAAGACGAAACCCAAATTGAACATAAATATTCAGAGCAATCATGCTTTAAACAAGGCTTCTTAACAAACGTTACAAACCCAAAGGTGGCTATATTTTTTCTAACATTTTTACCTCAGTTTGTAGATGGCAAAAGCGGTACATTTATGCCGTTTCTTATAATGGGGCTTATTTATACTGCATTAACGGGATTTTGGTTTGTGTTTTATGTTTACTTGTTGGATAAAATTAGCGCATTTATGAAAAAGCCAACGACGAAAACGATTATCGAAGGATTGACAGGTGCAGTACTAATTGGTTTTGGCATTAAGCTAGCATTAGAGAAAGCCCACTAAGGTTAAATAGACTAAACTGATAAGAGGATATTATGTTCAATATAAGAGCATATATCCTCTTTTCTTATATATATTAGATTTGATGTAGCCTATAGCGGGAGGCGTAGTGAGGTCTTTAGACCGAGCGTTAAATATTTTTTAGGGGTGAGGGTACAAGAAGTTCTCATAGAGAAACCCCGTCCCTTCTTTTGTGTAACTCGTGCGATAGAAAAATGGATTACACATCAGATAGAAGTTAGATAGTAACGATGTTACTTTGCTTCTTTCTAGGTTATTTCGGAGCACACCGCTTCTACGCTGGAATGATAATACGAATATATTAATGATTGTAACTTTAGAAGGCTTGGGTACCTGGGTATTAATCAATTTGTTTATGAGTGTTATCGGCAAAATCACATAAGATCTACATAATAAACAGTAATGCATAAGGGACTGGTCAACTAGGATTGATTGGCATAGTCGTAAAAGATAGATTAAGGTGTTGAGAAAAACGTAAAAGAATGATAGACTTCTGTATGGAAATGAAGTAAATTCTTTCCACGCAAAAGAAAGGTGATTGATAAAAATGCAACAACAAACTTCGGAAAAAAACTATATAGCAATGATTTTACTATGTTTCTTTTTAGGTAGTCTAGGAATACATCGCTTCTACGCAGGTAAAATAGGTACTGGTATTTTAATGATTATAACTTTGGGTGGGCTAGGTATCTGGACATTGATTGATTTAATTATGATTATTGTCGGCAAATTCAAAGATAAAGAAGGACTGGAAATAAAACCTTCTTAACAATAATGAATAAGGCGTTGGTTAACTGCGGTTACCTAGCGCTTTTTTTAATGGAGAAATATTGTTTAATAAATCGTAGATGTCCGGGAGGGCTGATATGCGCCCTATGTGTCACCTGTGGCTCCTTATATACCTCTTGCAAGGTTGCGGGCTGCATTTAAGTCAGTGTTAGCTTCGTGTTTGCGGTTGATACATTTGAATTGTTCTTAAGTTGGTCGATACACTTCTTTCCTCACTTTGTTGTGAACGAATCCGCAATCAGGAACACGAGTTGATTGGTGCAACATTACCACTAACAGCATCTTGCTAACGAGTGCGTTCGTATTATAAGGTTAACCAGTTTTTACTGGTTGACCTTTTTTTAATAGAATCTATTATATCAGTAGCCAGGGTAGGACGTACGGGTGCGTGGG
>NZ_JBIVCA010000036.1:0-21101 GCF_044746345.1 Lysinibacillus sp. NPDC086135
AGTCCGTTATGATATTTCTCAATCGACTTTTTCCACACGAATGTAAATTTGTTCGCATTTGCTTCAATCTTAGTTCCATCAATAAAAATAGCTTCCTGATCAATTAATTTTTCCTGTACTAGCTGGCAGCGGAATTGAACGAAGCATTGACGAATCAACTCTTTCACCTCTGGTTGAACACGGAATCGATTGATTGTGCGGTAGGTTGGTTCATACCCTTGAGCTAGCCACATCATCCGAAGACTATCTTTTAAAAGAGCCTCAATTTTGCGCCCTGAGAAGACAGATTGCGTGTAGGCACATAAGATAATTTTAAGCATCATGCGTGGATGGTAGGCAGGACAGCCCTCATTTCGAAGGAATGGTTCAAACGCTTTGGACGGGATACTTTCGACTAAATGGTGGACATGGAAGACAATATCATTCTTTTGTAACTTCACTTCTAAATCTAAAGGCAAAACTAATTGATTCATGTTATAATCTTTAAACATAAGGATCCTTCTTTCTGTATAATTTGGTTGTGGTGACTTAATTTTATCAGAAGTGGTCCTTATTTTTTATGAAAAAAATTTAAAGCCGGTGAAATTTTACTGATCGTAAAATTTCACCGGCTTTTTAGTTTAGAGAGGGGTTATGTCCCAGCCTCTTTTTTAATCAGTAGGTAAAACATAACCACTGAAGAAGTAGGGAGTAATGGCAAAGGTCAAACCTTGTCATTACTCCTTTTTTGATTGAATGACTTTTAATATGCATACAAAATTTTATACATTGTTGATTTGACAGCGTTTTTCAATTCAACTTTTTATATTCTCAGCTTTTATTTTTTGTCTTTCTAATTCGACTTTCTCCAGTTCCACTTCTAGTTCCCTATGCTTAATCAAATACTCTTTTTTTATTTGATAAACTTTAATGAAGCTTAAAATCACAATAATAAAAGCAAATATCAACATTAATAATTGCATATTCGAGAAATACAAACAATACACCTCACTTTCTATATATATATTATATAAAGTATACATTAATTCGGTTATTATGTATAATGGAGGAAATAATGCAATTTATTATCCATAAATGTATTATTTTACTAAAAACAAAAAAGGAGAATTAGGATGAAAAAATTTACCGTTTTTATTTGCAGTTTGATACTTACTTTGATTGTATCTACAGTTTCACCAAGTTTTGTACATGCCAATGAACTAGCAAGTAAAGAAAGTGCTTTAGCCGAATCAGTATTATATAACTTTAATACTAAAAAACTAGAATTTGATGAAGAGGCTGCTAATGAAGTATATAATTTCACAGATGAAGAATTAAATTATTATGAATCTTCTCTAGAATCACTAACTCCTGAAGAAGTTAATAACAAACTTTTAACATTAGGGATAGACATGGAAAATTATGATGGCAACATAATTTATAAAGAAGATGAAAATGGTGAAATTCAAGAATTTGCCGTTATAGCGTGGCTTGCAGGAATTGGTTTTGTTTCTTTTGTTGGATATTTTTTCTGGGATCGATATCTTACACATAAAGAAAAAATGAATTATATGAATAGATGTTTTGATCAGCACGGAAACCCAATAATTGACTCAAGAGATAGATCTGGTTCAAAAGTACAAACCAATGAAGCAGAAGCTGAAAGAATTGGTGGGTATAATTTTGCATGCGAAAAACCATAAAAAGAAGAAATAACATGTGAGGAAGGTATACAGGAAAGAAACTGGGACATAAGTGTTTCAGCCAACAAAAAAACCGAACTATTCAATGAAACGCTTATGAAGTGTTTCGGAATAGTTCGGTATTTCTATTTACGTGTTTTATTAATTTAGAAATTATTCGACTTTTCGAAGGAACCATTTAGTTATGTCCCAGCTTCGTTAAATTAAATTTTTGAAGTTTAAGCGTTTATTCAATGTATACATAATCGGTGCACCGACTGCTAAGACAACAAATTCACCTGCGGCAACAGTTAACCATGCCCAGAAGAATGGTAATTCTAATGCAATGTTCAATTCAAAAGCAATGATGAACATTGTGCATGTAAATAATAATGTATTAATGACTAAACGTGCCCAAATATTTTTGACAAATTTACAAATAAGAATGAACAACCCAAGGGTAATCATTGAATGGGCTACACCAAAATACAAATCGATAATGCCATTTGGTGAAAATAGATTGGAGATAAATACACCAATAATGATTCCGAAGGTAAAGCGTGGATTAAACGCAACTAGATGATTAAACATTTCTGATATACGGAACTGCACCTCTGTAAAGCCAAATGGGGCGACTAACAATGTAATAGCAATGTAAAGAGCTGCAATTATGCCACTCGTTGTTAAAAATTTTACTTTCATATACATTTCTCCTTAGTTTTTTTGCGTGGGATGGTTACGAACCACGTGAAGCAAATGCAATCATATCAATGTTTATGCTTATTTGTAAATAGCAATGAGTAAAAAAAAACGCAGAAATTCATAGTGCTAAAGGTAATATTTAGCCCTTGTTCGTTGCTCATTAGTGTGCGTGTGACCGGGATTAGAATTTGGAATCCATAAGAAGAGGGGCTTGTACAGTAGCTTCTTTACAGATGGAATGATACTGGACTATAGATGAGAAGCAACCGTGAACATTAAAAATCGAATATCTATCCAGTCATATTAAAAAGAACTGTGCTAAGCAGTTCTTTTAACAAGTGTAGTTATCAGTAGTTTTTTAAAACACTAAATGCTTGAGCAAATTTTTGGGCGAAGATTAATGGGGGCTCTATTGATTGAAAATGAACGTATAAAATTACTGGATCTGAATATATCCAGTGATTATGGACGGCACTTATAATTAAATTATTTTCTGCAAGTACCTTAACAAATGGTGTTAATTCTTCTTGAAGTACTACAACTTCACCTAAGTTAAGTGCATTTCCATATATATCGAGTGATTCGAACGTTATCCCAGCATGAAGTGCACTACGACTTGGGCGACCTTGAATCATAACATTAAGGTTTCGATTAAGCTTTACTGAACATACACCATGTTCAATAGAAGCTTTTCCGTTGGCAATCTGAGCAAATTTTGTACACATATCTTGAAAGCTTTGCATTTAGACACCTCTGCTTTTTAAACTTCTATAATGAGGATGCCTTGGTGCGAAAGTAGTAGAGGTCTCTGATTGGGATTTATTCATCTAAAACATTTTTAATTTCTCCTATTTCAAAAATTATATCGTCTAGTTGTTTTTTGAATTCATCTGTATATTCTAGTTCTCCATCTAAATCTTTTGTATATTCCAAGGCATTTAAGGCAAAATCTAGAGCAAATGCAAATAGACTGTCACAAAGATTAGAAATGATTGTGTCAATATCTCCTACATTTGCATTTTGTTTCTCTTGTGAATAAGAAGGTTGATTTAAATCGATTTCTTCATTGTTCATGGTATTCCTCCTTTTTGAAAGCAGCATTCGTCTTATTTGCATCATATGCATTAAGTGTAAAAAAGGAGACTGAAATGTGTAGATCAATCTTGTTAGCAATAAATAAAATGTAACCATTAAGGGAGAAAGTACTCGCAGGTTGATTTTATTCAGCCATCCAAGGTGTTACTCAAACGCACGTATGCTTCCCAGATATCCCGTTACCCTAAAGTAGTTGGTTAGTAGATGTCTTGTAGAAGTAATAGCGAATAAATATAATAATTTGAAAGCCTGACATTTCTTATGGAGAATGTCAGGTTTTTAAGTTTTGTATATAAATTACTTGAAAAATCAATAGCAGAAAAATAACTTCGCGAAATTTGTCAAAAAAATTTTTGTTATATTAGAAAAAGAAATCGATTTATAGAAATAGTGTAGTTTAGTGGTTTAAAGTGACAAATTGAGTGAAAAAATAAAATATTTTGTTAAGTTTAATAGTCAGAACATTCATAATGTTATTGACGAACCTATATAATAACGATAATATAGCGATAAGTTCACACTTTGTTTGGATAAAGTGTGATAAATATTAGAGATAATATTGGGGGGATTATTTGTGAAAAGCAATTTAAGAAAGCTTTCGTTCCTGTTATTTGGATTAGTTTTAATGCTTGCTGCTTGTGGCAACAGTGGATCTAGTTCATCAGATTCGAAAGAGAACGACAAGAATAATGCTAGTGAGAGCAGCAATGCAGATGACAAAACATTTAAGATTGGGATTACTCAAATTGTTGAGCATCCATCTTTAAATGCTGCAACTGAAGGTTTCAAAAAAGCAATTGAAGAATCTGGCTTAAAAGTTGAATACGATCCGCAAATAGCGCAAGGAGATAATAGTCTTAACACGACCATTGCAAACAATCTAGTAAGTGCCAACGTAGATTTAATCTTTGCTAACTCTACGCCATCAGCACAAGCGGCGGCGACAGCTACTAGTGATATTCCAATTGTCTTCACTTCTGTAACGGATGCTGTTGGCGCACAGCTCATTGAATCTATGGAGAAGCCAGGGAAAAATGTAACAGGAACGATTGATTTACATCCTGATACTATTTCGAAAACAGTAGTATTCTTAAAGGAACTAGGTGCGAAAAAAGTAGGTATGGTATACAACGCTGGTGAGCAAAACTCAGTAGCACAAGTAAAAGAAGTGAAAAAAGTTATGGCTGAACAAGGCCTAACAGTAGTTGAGGCATCTGCGGCAACTTCTGCAGAAGTAAAACAAGCTACTGAATCATTAATTGGTAAAGCAGATGCATTCTATATCATTACTGATAATACAGTAGTTTCGGCTCTTGAGTCTGTAATTGATGTAGCAAACTCTAATAAATTACCATTAGTTGTTGGAGAGCTCGACTCTGTAGCACGTGGTGGCTTAGCTGCATATGGTTTTGAATATTATGACATCGGTTATGAGGCGGGGCAAATGGCTGTGAAGATTCTAAAAGGTGAAGCAACACCTGCTGATATACCAGCGCAATACCCACAAAAATTAAAACTATTAATCAATAAAAAAGTAGCGGATGATTTAGGGATCAAAATGAAAGATTCTTGGGGTGCAGAGCTGTTAGAAAAGTAATGACTGACATGATTATCTTATGGAACGAAGCGGGGGAGAACTAAAACTGCCCCCGCTTTATCTACTTTTTAGAATAAAAAATGAAGTCATTATGAGGAAGGATTAGCGCTATATATAGTTACGAGCGAATAGAGTACATTGCATTAATCCCAATTATGGTGGGGTAATCCTTTCTAGATTCATCTTATTAGAATACTAAAAATTATGGTTCATATTGAAAGTTGTAGTGGATAAGTTGATTGGAGTGGAGGCTAGGCTAGGCGACTCCTTAGGGATTAGCGATAGAGGAACGAAGGCTTATCGGACGCCCCCCAGGAAAATGCCCAGCCGGAACGGAAATCAACTTCAAGTTATGGTGATGAGCCGAATTATATTTATTAAGAAATTATTAGGAGATGATGAACTATGTTTTTAGCAATATTTGGCGCGATGGAGCAAGGGATCATCTATGCAATTATGGCACTTGGTGTGTATTTAACATTCCGTGTGTTAGATTTTCCAGACTTAACGGTTGATGGAAGCTTTGTAACAGGGGCAGCTACAGCAGCGACGATGATTATGCTTGGCTACCACCCAATCTTAGCAACTTTAGTGGCAATTGTTGCTGGATTTATTGCTGGATGTATGACAGGAATTCTTCACACAAAAGGAAAGATTAATCCTCTATTATCGGGGATATTAATGATGATTGCTTTGTATTCTATTAACCTACGAATTATGGGATCAACTGCAGAAAATACGATAGGTCGTCCGAATATTCCACTATTAAATTCAGAGACTTTATTTTCAAAGTTTCAAGTGTTTTGGAACGATTTGGGAATCGATGCTGCTTTAAATAACCTATTAAAAGGCTTCGGCGTTCAGAAACTACCTTCAACATGGAGTACGATAATCGTAGTTTTAATCATTACGATTTTAATTAAGTTCATTGCAGACTGGTTCTTAAAAACAGAGGTTGGATTGGCTATTCGAGCAACCGGTGATAATAAGCGTATGATTCGTAGCTTCTCAGCAAATACAGATACACTTATAATTTTAGGGCTAGGACTTTCTAATGCACTTGTGGCATTTTCTGGAGCTTTAATCGCTCAATATTCAAAGTTCTCAGATGTCAGTATGGGGATTGGAATGATTGTGATTGGTCTTGCATCTGTTATTATCGGTGAAGCAATTTTCGGTACAAAAACGATTATGCGCACAACTTTCGCTGTCATTGCTGGAGCGATCATTTACCGCATTATTTTAGCATTAGCATTACGAGTAGATTTCCTTGATTCAGGAGATATGAAATTAATAACGGCTATCATTGTTATTATAGCGTTAGTTTTACCACAATTTATCAATAAGGGTAAGGAACGAAAACGAAAGGTGAAGCGTGCAGCAGAGAGAACGCGCGTAAAGACGGTAGAGCAGGGAGGGAAGCGCCTTGCTTAAATTAAACGGCATTAATAAGATTTTTAATGAAGGTACGCCTGATGAAAAAATAGCACTCGCAGAAATTAATTTGCATTTGAAGCTAGGGGATTTTGTCACAATTATCGGCAGTAATGGTGCTGGTAAATCGACCATGATGAATATGATTTCTGGCGCGCTAATACCAGACTTTGGCACGGTTTCAATTGATCGGAATGAGGTTACTACTTTGCCAGAATATAAGCGTTCTCACTATATCGGTCGAGTATTCCAGGATCCGATGGCTGGTACAGCGCCAACAATGACGATTGAGGAAAATTTAGCATTAGCTTACTCACGTAATAAGAGTAGAGGCATGCGCTTCGGTGTTGATAAAAAGCGTCGTGAATTTTTCAAGGAATCGTTAGAGATGTTGGGTTTAAATCTTGAAAATCGATTGTCTGCAAAAGTTGGCTTACTTTCGGGAGGGGAGCGTCAAGCTTTGTCACTTTTAATGGCAACATTTACGAAGCCTTCGATTTTATTGCTAGACGAGCATACTGCGGCACTTGATCCATCTCGTGCAGAGTTAATCACACGTATTACGAAATATTTAGTTGAGAAAGACAACTTAACGACATTGATGGTCACGCACAATATGCAACAAGCATTAGATTTAGGAAATCGACTGATTATGATGGATAAAGGTCAAATTATTTTAGAGGTCGGCGAGGATCGCAAGCATGAATTAACCATCCCAGATTTGATGGCAGAGTTCGAACGTATCCGCGGAGAGAAAATGAACTCAGACCGTGCGCTACTAGGATAATAAATGATAAAACGCTCATACCTAGGTGTGGGCGTTTTCGATTGTTGTCGATATTTTTTGGAAGTTGGGGGATAAAGAAATAAAGTTTGTTAATAAAAAACTGAAAATTTAGTTAAAGTGAAAGAGGTGCATTATAATCTAACTAAAGGAGGTGAAAATATGTTACTCAAAAAGCGCGAAGTTTCATCAAAACAACTCACATTAGAAATGCTTGAAAGGCGATTACCGAAATCTCACCCAAAAACTACTTACTATCAAGATATGCTCAATAGAACAAGAGCAGGGTATGCAGGTGAGCAACGAGTAGATCGAGAATGGCAAAGTATTTATTTAGAGCAAACGCATTATTTATTACACGATGTTGCGCTTAAGGATGAAGGTGGATCCATACATCAAATGGATACATTGTTGATGTCGCAGAATTTTATTTTAATAGTGGAAATCAAAAATATCGTTGGGCGTGTAGAATATATGGAAGATAACCATCAATTTATTCGAATTACGTCTGATGACAAAGTAGATGGTTTTCGCAATCCCTTTGACCAAGTGAAGCGGCACGCCAGAATGTTGCGTAGATTATTTCAAATGAGTGGGCATCATATACCGATTGAATATATAGTCGTTTCTGCAAATCCAAATATGATTATGACGTCCAGTTTGTCCGCACACCCGATAATTCATGTGAGTGGCTTGGCTGAGAAGGTAGAGCAGTTGTTTAAGCAACATCAACAAGCCTATCTAAGTAAAGAAGTTTTAAGAGAATTCTCTGAGCAAATTCTAACGATGCATAAACCGACACAGTGGACGCTAGATATGAATGTGGATGAACTAAAGAAAGGTGTATTATGCTCTAAGTGCGATTATCGATTTGTCATGCACTATCGTCAAGGTAAGTGGCGGTGTGAGAATTGTGGTGGGAGAGATGATCAAGCATTTAATAATGCACTGAAAGATTACCGTCATATGTATGGTGAATTTATATCCAACAGTTTATTTCAAGATTTTTTCGGTATCTCTTGCGCTAAAACGGTATATAAAATATTGAAGTCTTTGCAGCTTCAAGAAGTAGGTGCAAAAAAGGATCGAAAGTATATTATTAAATAGTATATAGTCTATCAACGCGGTCAGATAGACTGTATTTTCTAAAATGTTCCGATAAATTAATAAATCATTCCGATAATATCTGAAATTGTTCTGATAAATCTCAAAATTGTTCCGATAAAACACAAAATCATTCCGATAAGCCCCTTATCCACACAAAAAAGCCACACTCACGCAAGTAGTGTGACCCTTTATGTTAGACTAGTAAGCCAAATAGTTGAATGTCGTTGTTTACTTCTTTGTATTTGAAGCCGAATTCATCCATGCGAACAAGTAAACCTTCGTAGTCTTCACGATCGCCAAGCTCGATACCGACTAGGGCAGGACCACTTTCTTTGTTGTTTTTCTTTGTATATTCGAAAGTTGTAATGTCATCATTTGGACCTAGCACACTTGTTAGGAATTGGCGAAGTGCGCCTGCGCGTTGTGGGAAACTAACGATGAAGTAGTAGAGTAAGCCTTCGTGAATTAAAGACTTTTCTTTAATCTCCTGCATACGATCGATGTCATTATTACCACCACTAATGATGATAACGACTGATTTCCCTTTAATTTCCTCTTTGTAGGAGTCGAGTGCTGCTACGGATAATGCTCCAGCAGGCTCTGCGATAATAGCGTGTTTATTATAAAGATTTAAAATTGTTGTACATACTTTTCCTTCAGGTACTAGTACGATATCGTCTAAGTAGCGACGACAAACGTCATATGTGTGGTTACCGACGCACTTTACCGCAGCACCGTCTACAAATTTGTCAATCCAATCAAGTGCCACTGCACCGCCTTCTGCAAAAGCAGCCTTCATACTGCCCGCCCCGGTAGGCTCAACACCGATAATTTTGCTATTAGGGGAAAGGTTTTTCACATAGGCAGAAACACCTGACATTAAGCCACCGCCACCAATACTACCAAACACGTAATCAATCGGTTCTTCCATGTCATTCATAATTTCAACAGCGACCGTTCCTTGTCCAGCAATGACATCGAAATCATCAAATGGGTGAATAAAGATTTTATCGTGTTCATCACAGTAAGCAAATGCGCTTTCTGCAGCATCATCAAAGGTATCACCTGCTAAAATAATTTCTGCATAATCACGACCAAACATACGCACTTGGTCAATTTTTTGCTTAGGTGTTGTTTGAGGCATAAAAATACTTGCCTGAATTTTCAATTGAGCACAAGCGTAGGCCACACCTTGGGCATGATTACCCGCACTCGCGCAAACGACGCCAACTTTACGAGCCTCTTCTTCAATTTTTTTAATCTTATAATAAGCACCACGAAGTTTAAATGAGCGTACATGCTGTAAATCTTCGCGTTTAAAATAAATATTAGCTCCATATTTCTCGGATAGATAGTCATTTTTTTGTAGCGGCGTGTGCACCACTACGTCTTTTAAGAAATGATGTGCAATCAAGATATTTTCTACTTGCACAGTTCTAGTGTCAGCAGCTTCCATAATATTCATCCTCCGTATACGTATAAAACATTTATCTATGATAGCACATATTATAAGCTTTTTGTCATTAATTTTTAGTAAATTCTAAATTTTCGGTGTCCGTTTTGTCTAGGAAACTACAAAATGCAGAATAATTAAATTTCTACGAGAATTTTTTTGTAAAAATAAAGGATGCACACATTTCCTCATAACAAAAATGGTCAAGCATATAATAGAATACCTTAGGACAAGTAGGAGGGTATATAATTGGAAATCATTCAAGGAATTCTATCTACATACATGCAATTTTTCAATTGGGAAATGTGGAAAGAGATTTTAACTGACCCTGTCTCTTGGGGGTTAATATCAACATTAATTATAATAGAAGGTTTACTTTCAGCAGATAACGCACTTGTATTAGCAGTGCTAGTGAAGCATTTGCCAAACAAGCAACGCAAACGGGCATTAATGTACGGTATGTTTGGGGCCTATTTTTTCCGATTTTTATTTATCGGGATAGGCGTTTATTTGGTAGAATTTTGGTTTATTAAATTGCTAGGAGCCCTGTATTTAGGTTGGCTATGTGTTGCTCATTTCTTACAGATAGGGGAAGCGGATAGTACTAAAGAGATGAAAAAAACAGGGTTGTTGGTTCGCCTTTTTGGAACTTTTTGGGCAACGGTTATTTCTGTGGAACTGATGGATATTGCTTTTTCAATTGACGCGATTTTTGCTGCTTTTGCGATATCCAATCAAATTTGGATATTACTAATCGGGGGAATGTTAGGTATTTTAATGATGAGAACTATTGCTGGCTTATTTTTAATCGTTATAGAAAAAATACCAGAATTAGAGGCAACAGCATTTATTATTATTGGGATTATTGCACTGAAAATGCTAGCCAGCGTCATCGGTATTCACGTCCCACATTATATGTTTTTTGTTGTGTTAATTGTTATTTTCTCAATAACTTTCATTATTCATTTTTTAAAAAAGATGAGGGTCGCTTAATATAAAACGGTTCTGTTCTCAATGAAGAAAGAGGACAGAACCGTTTTATTGTTATTTTACATATTGATCAGGATTCACAATATAGAACTTTTCAATATTAAGCCAGCTTTCACTCATTGGCTCGCCGTCATCAACACGTTTTTCTGTTTCTCGCATCATCCAAGCAGTTTGAGACGTATGTGCTTGTAATGCTTTAATTTTATCCATCCTCATTTCACGTATATCGTTGACAACATGTGGCTCTCCATTTTTTTCGATCGTATCATTTGCAAAGGCACAACCTAACACTTGTGGACGTGCAACTTTTGGCATCCGACGAACAGCTTCCACTACGGCACGTGCTGTAGCTTCATGGTCAGGATGCACTGCAAAACCAGGTAAGAACGTAAAGATAAGAGAAGGCATTAGCTCCTTAATTAAACCTTCAACAAGCTTTACCATTTTTTCATCGTCTTCAAATTCAATCGTTTTATCACGGAAACCAAGCATACGTAAATCTTGTATTCCCATAGCCTCTGCTGCTGCAACAAGCTCCTTACGTCGAATTTCTGGCAAAGATTCACGTGTTGCAAAAGGTGGGTTTCCTAAATTACGCCCCATTTCACCTAAAGTTAAACAGGCATATGTAACCGGTGTATTCATTTTCTTTGTATAATAGGCAATTGTTCCAGCAACTGAAAAAGCCTCATCATCTGGGTGAGGGTAAACAATTAAAATATGACGCTGTGGTTGTAAATTCAAAAAGTCGTCCCCCTTAGTAAGTAAATGGCGTTTCGCTAATTTCGAGTGCAATCGCCAATTTACCTGAGTAGTCTAGTCCAGCCATTAATAAACGGCCTAAATCATCTAATTCAAAATGTGTGATGCCTTGAGCATAAACCCAGCCATGTGCCATTTTTAACCCGACACGATGGGGTGAATCATCTACCACTTTAGCAAGTTCATAGTTGATTTTTGCATTGCGAATAAAAGCACCTGCATTGAAAAATTTTTCATCATAGTGTGCTGCATAAGAACCGTTTGTCGTCTCAAGATGAATATAAACGTCTTTATTGGCGAAAGAATTCAATAATTCCTGCAACGTCTTTACTTGTACTTCTTGCATCTCAACACTCCTCTCGATTATTTCTCCTTTAAGTATAGTAAAAATAATTCACAAAGGGAAATTGAATGCCTATGTAACACAACATCATTAATATACTTCACCTCAAATGAATCTCGAAGGCTTGTTTAACGTCTTTCAGTGAGTCCACATATATCAATGAAATAGAGGAACTCAGGATAAGAACTTATCATTCTGTGAAACGCATGGGTGACCAACACCGTGCTGTGCTGCCGCTCTGTTTTAGTATGCATGAAACGCTGGCGTTAAATTGTGCTTCGCTTTATTGTTGCCGCCACTCCGTTGTGCTACGCTTTCGCAAAAAAACCTCTGAGCTAAAGTTTCCGAACGCATTCGTACCGGGGCATAAATGATTCCATTTTTTAATCTATGAAGATTTTTAAGCAATACTCTTGAAAAAATTATAGAAATATATAATATAATGAGTGTGAAAGCAATTGTGTACAAAATGTGTCGTTTTGTATTGTATACGGTTTCACAAACGAAAAGATACTGAACATGATTTCTTCCTTAACAGAGGAAAGGCAGCGCATAATGTTGAAGGGGATTTTAAACTAGGTAATAACGAATTCTATCTTGGTACAATAGATGACGTTCCTTCAACATTGGTATGTATAGCTGTAAAAAGGGAAGAAGACTGAAAGCTCATTATCATAGTATAGTAAAAAAAGCCGTGATTCTCTTTTATGACGGAGAATCGCGGCTTTTTATAATTAGCGGTTTTTGGAGGTATGTATTTGTTAATATCGGTTGAGTTTCCGTTCAATGGAATCTAGACGGTTATTGAGATGTGATAGATGCTTATGCATTTGTCTAAATTGTACACTTTGATTTCGCGCGTCGGATGTTCTTGCTTGTTCATTTGCTTCTTCTTCCTGCAATGCTAAAATGGTGGAGAGGGTTGCTAATGAATACCCTATTGTCAAAACCATTGAAGATATTAATTCTACTTTGGTAGAGGTTATATCTCCACTTTGAATACCTGTATCTTCACCTAGGAGACCAGCTTCTTCACCAGCTAGGAAATTTCCTTCTCCATTTGGGGTTTGTTGTTGTCTACGTCTTACCATTTTTCTCCCTCCCATATACAGCTAATATATGGCATATGAAGCAGTAGCGTATCTTGTCCAGAGAATTAATAAAAAAACAACAGTTAAAAAATTCTTAATTTTCGGATAATTTAATTGCTTTTTATGGAAAAATAGAGCAATATAGTAGAAATAAACAGTTGTTTTTAGGGGGAATAGATGTGAACAAAAACTTTAAATATTGTAAAGATTCTAGAGTTATGCGTACAAGTCGAGTTTTTCCGAATGATATTAACAATCATAATACACTGTTTGGCGGTCGATTGATGAGTGACATCGATCAAGTAGCTTCAATTTCCGCTGCTAAGCATAGCCGTAGAGATTGTGTGACAGCCTCAACGGATTCTGTAGACTTCCTGCATCCAATACGCCCGACCGATTCCGTCTATTTCGAATCTTATGTAACGTGGACAGGGACATCTTCAATGGAAGTTTTCGTAAAGGTCATTTCTGAGAATTTGAAAACAGGAGAACGTAAGGTAGCAGCAACAGCATTACTAACCTTTGTTGCATTAGATGAAAATAATAAACCAGCCCCAGTTCCATCTGTTATCCCAGAAACAGTAGAGGAGACAAAACTACATGAAACGGCATCTGAACGAGCAAAGGCGCGTGCAGATCGTAAAAAGGAAAGTAAGGCATTGGCTCAATTCATTTCGATGAACGATCCATGGGATTATCGGCTCGAAATGATGGAGAACTACTATATGTAAAAAAGGCATCTGAAACTAATCAGATGCCTTTTAGTTATTATGCCGAGGCATAATTGAGTCCGGAATCGGCTTTGTGCTTGCACAAAAAACTCCTTACCGTCCCATGACATCCGCAAGAGGTTTTAACTTCTTTGTAGCGGATGATTGGACACCCACTGAAAAGTGACTTAAACCCGCACGTATCTCATCACCTATAGGGTGGGGTGTACCTGTCGCTTTGCTTTCGCTACAGAAATAATTGTACCTGTCGCTACGCTTTCGGTCAAAAGACACTTGCTGAAAAAAGTTAGATTTCTGTTACTGTTACTTGTGGTGCGCCATAACGAGATTTTGCACCGTGCATAACTGGCCCTACATAGTCATTTAATGCCCAACCGTGAGCGATTGCAGCTGAAACGAATTCTTTTGCTTCAATTACAGCTTCTTGTACTGAAAGACCGTTTGCAAGGTTTGCTGTTACGGAAGCAGCAAATGTACAGCCAGCCCCATGGTTATAAGTAGAAGCTACTTTTTCAGATTCTAATAAGTAGAATTTTGCACCGTCGAAGAATAAGTCAGTTGCTTTTTCAGTAGCTAACGCTTTTCCACCTTTAATCACAACGGCTTTGGCACCAAGGGCGTGAATTTTACGAGCGACTATTTTCATTTCTTCGATTGTTTTTGGTGTCCCAGTACCAGCTAATTGGCCAGCCTCAAATAGGTTAGGTGTTGTAACTGCAGCTAATGGTAAAAGATGTTGAATCATTGCATCTGTATTACCAGGGTTTAATACTTCATCTTCTCCTTTACATACCATTACAGGGTCAATGACCACGTTTGCAGTACCAGATTTTGCGATAGCATCACCTGCGATACGAATAATCTCTTCCGTTGACAGCATACCAGTTTTTATGGCGTCAATGCCTGTTGAAAGAGCGGTATCGATTTGTTTTTGTAAAAGCTCTGTTGGTAATGGTGTTACGTTATGAGTCCAACCGTTTGGATCCATTGTTACGACAACTGTTAATGCCACCATGCCATATGTGCCGTGCTCCTGAAATGTTTTAAGATCGGCTTGCATACCTGCGCCACCTGATGTATCTGAACCAGCAATCGTTAAAGTTTTTTTTAGAGCCATGTGGAATATCTCCTTTATAAATAAAAGTTTTAAAATTACCATCTAGTATAGTCTTATTCTGATGCTGTAAAAATAGTCAGAGTTAGATATTTTTAGAAGGTCAGTTCAACTTCTTTTAGTAGAAGTCTTCTATTTCTATAGACGGTGAGATGAATTTGGGTTTTTCTCACTTTTCATCTGAAAGAAGTTAAAGCCTCCGCCGGATGTCACAGAATCGGAAAGGAGTTAATAAAGGATGTTAGCCTAAAATCATCGATCCGTGCGATAACGGCTAACTGACCTGAATCGGTGCCGCTGCCGTTACGTTAGCACTGCGCTTTCGCACAAAAAACAATTGCAGGCCTAAGCGTAAAGCCGATTCTGGACGCAATTATGCCAAGGCATAATTGAACTGGATACTTGAATTCAACATTATTTTTTTGTACCGTTGTAAGAAGAGAGAGGGGCTTATATTACAATGAAACAAGTATTCCCGAATGATTGGCAAGCAATACTTGCAGAAGAAATAGAAAAGACATATTACACAAAGTTACATCAATTTGTAGATGATGAATATTCAACACAAACAATTTATCCACCGATAAATGACATAATGAATGCATTTAATACGACGGCTTATCAAGATGTAAAGGTCGTAATTTTAGGTCAGGATCCGTATCATGGACCAAACCAAGCACATGGATTAAGTTTTTCGGTCATGCCGGGAATCAAACATCCACCAAGCCTACGAAATATGCTACAAGAATTACAAGATGATCTTGGCTATCCAATCCCTCAAAATGGAACATTAACAAAATGGGCGAAGCAGGGAGTAATGTTATTGAATACTGTATTAACTGTTCGAGCAGGTCAAGCGAATTCTCATAAAGAACAAGGATGGGAGCAATTTACCGATGCTGTAATCGATAAATTAGCATCAAGAGATAAACCAATTATTTTTGTGCTTTGGGGTAAACCAGCACAACGTAAAAGACAATTAATTCGTAAATATTCAACATCACATTTAATTTTAGAAGCACCTCATCCAAGTCCACTAAGTGCTTATCGAGGCTTTTTCGGCAGTAAACCATATTCAAAGATTAATGCACAGTTAGTAGAATGGGGAGAGCAACCAATTGATTGGAATCTAGCATAGATTGGCATAAATCGATATCTTCATTCAATAATTGTTTTTTTAGCGACAGCTACAAATGTTTTCTGTAGCGAAAGCAAAGCAACAGCTACAATTAGACCAAGGCGAAATTGATGCACATCACTCATCGTTTCGTGTTACAGTTAATAATAGAAGAAAGTGAGGAACAACGATGAAGGTAAATTGTTTCAAATGTCAATATTTTAAAGTAACGTGGGACCCACAAACTCCACGGGCATGTGTAGCATATGGCTTTAAAACGAAGCAAATACCATCTGTTGTCGTTAAACAATCCTCTGGCACAGACTGTTTAAAATTTGTGCCAAAAGCAGAAAGTGGGAGAATGCAATGATTCCTTATCAAGCCGTTATTCAACAACTTGAAAAACAATTATCTGGTGTTAAAAATGTTGGAGACGAACAGCAAATTCGTGAAGCCTTAACGGCAATCCGAGCATTATGTGATGTGGTATTAGACTCATCTGACGATATTTCTAAAGCCCAGTCAAAACATCTGCCACAAATGCTAGTGTCAGAACCGAAGCAAACAAGCTTATATACTGCAAAAATTGAAGAAGAAGACGGAGCAAATGGTGATTCGATTTTTGACTTTTAATTATCTTCTTCAGCGAAGACGCCCACCTCTGAAGGTGGCTAGATGAATGCGGATGTGGTTCCTTTTCAGTAGGTGTCCCAATGCCTACTGAATGAAGATAAAGCCTCCGGCGGATGTCATGGATTTTGAAAGGAATAAATTGTGCAACACATTCAAAATCAGGACCATTGTCTATCTGCGCGAAAGCGTAGCGACAGCGGCAATTGCGCCAAGGCGAAATTGATTAAAGGTAGGGATAATGACATGAAAAAATTTATCGTAACAGGTGCACTCCACGGCTTTTTAGCAGTGGCATTGGGTGCATTCGGTGCACATGCTTTAAAAGAGGTTCTAGACGATTATAGTCGCGGAATTTGGGAAACTGCTGTTCAGTACCAAATGTTTCATGCCACGGCTATACTGGTGATTGGCATATTGATGAGCTCGAAACTACTAGGTGAAGTAAAGCAGTTAAATTTAGCTGGAATCTTTTTTAACCTAGGTATTGTCTTCTTTTCAGGAAGCTTATATGTACTGGCAATCAGCGGCGTTAAAGTTCTAGGTGCCATCACGCCAATCGGTGGTGTTCTATTTTTAACTGGCTGGGTTCTAATTATAGTTGCTGCCCTTAAACATGCGCGATGAAAGTTGAATATAAATATTTTTCCAAAGTTACTCCTTTGCACTATGTGTGAAGGGGTTTTTGTTTTGTTGGGAACTAGTAACGGGTCAAGAGAATTTTCCTTCGTAATGAACAATATAATTACTATACAATGGTTAGTTTTAATTCCTATTGTTTTTGTAAGGATTTATAGTACACTATAATTATCAAATAAGTTCGATAAATAGGAAGTGAGGTTTTGTGATATGGAGAAGCTTTTTACTTTACTAGATCATAACTATGATGAAATGGTAGCGATTCGTCGTCATTTACATGAATACCCGGAATTATCCTTTGAGGAAGTGGAAACTCCAGCCTATGTAGCTGCTTTTCATCGAGCATTAGGACATGAGGTTCGAGAGCGTGTAGGTGAACGTGGTGTTGTTGCTACTTTACGCGGAGGGAAGCCAGGTAAAACAGTGGCATTACGCGCTGATTTTGATGCACTGGCAATTTGGGAGGAAAATGACGTCCCTTATAAATCAAAAGTGGATGGTAAAATGCATGCATGTGGACATGATGGTCATACTGCAACATTACTAGGGCTTGCTAAAGCACTTCATGCAATAAAGGATGATATTGCGGGCAATGTAGTATTTATTCATCAGCATGCAGAAGAAATGGCGCCAGGTGGAGCAAAGCCTATGATTGAAGATGGATGCCTAGACGGGGTAGATGTTATTTTCGGTACACATTTATGGGCACCAACACCGTTAGGAGATATATTGGTGAGAGACGGGGCGATTATGGCTGCTGCGGATAAAGTGGAAATTACGATTCATGGCAAAGGTGGTCACGGTGCGGAGCCTCATCATTCTATTGATGCAGTTACTCTTGCGTCACAGTTTGTAGTCAATGCACAGCAGATTATATCTCGACGTATTGATCCATTAAAGTCAGCTGTCTTAACGATTGGTCATTTGGAGGCGATTAATCCTTTCAATGTTATTGCCGAACGGGTAGTATTAGCTGGAACAGTCCGTACTTTTGAAGAGCAGGTACGTAAACAAATGGAGCAAGAACTTGAGGCTATTTTAAATGCCACTTGTTTGGCATTCAGTGCAAGCTATGACTATCGTTATACAAGAGGCTATCCACCTGTGTATAACCATGTGAAAGAAACAGAATTTATTGCACAACTTGCAGCAGATATACCAGGAGTAGAAAATATTATCACGTGTCCACCATTTATGATTGGTGAGGACTTTGCGTATTATTTAGAGAATGTACCAGGAACATTTTTCTTCACAGGTGCTAAAAAGCCAGAGTGGGAAGTAGCATATCCTCACCATCATGCACGCTTTGACTTTGATGAACGTGCAATGTTGATCGCTGCCAAAACATTAGGAAAAGCAACATTGCAGTTTTTACAAGAAAATCAGTAGTAAATAAAAATTGGCATGCTAGGAGATATCCTAACATGCCAATTCTTTTGATCTAATGGCAAATATCCACGCAGATTCCTCGTTTCATACTACTAACACATTTGCGACGCATGCAAGGATACGAGACTCAATGGGGAGTCTAACGAAATTTGCAATGCGACGAAGCTTAAGTAAAGCGGAGCGAAGGAGCAAGCCGATTCTGTTCTTATTTTATTCGCATATAGAGGAGCGGGATATTACCATAAAGAAAATATGAATTTTTGAATAGCTTTTTCTTATGGATTTTGGTTAAAATAAGCCATTTCTTCATCATATTCAGCGAAATCAAAGTAAATCATTGGGAAAAGGAAACGATGATTCGATTTGAGTTCACGTAAAATAACATGGTCTCGACCGGCTGCTTCTACAACGCCTCGCACAGTTTTTGTGTTTTTTCCTTGCTCAACCGCATGCTCGAAGGAAAAATGGAAAGTTCCAGGCTTTCCGCGATTTAATCGGAAAATATTCTCAATATACGATTGCTCCCGTCCAGTTGGTCGTGCTCCAGTCGTCTGTGGAGGCATTACCTGTGGCGGCATTTGTTGTTGCGTTGTCGGTGTCCAATAATAAGGCATCATAAGTTATCAACCTTCTTTCTTTTAGATTTGAGGACAATCTTCTTCGGTTGGCGAGAAGAAGCAATGTGCTTTGAATCTTCCCGTATTCCACTGACCATACCATTGTGCTGGACAATCTCCCTCAGGTCTGAAAAACCATAGAGAACGAGTCGCCGGATGGAATCTTTCGCCTTGAATAACTCTCTTCGCTAATCGAAGGTCTTGATCACGTGCTCGTTGATAAAAGTAGCCTTTTTGTGTCGCTTCAAAGCCTCCAGGACGCTGAAAAACCATTTGTTCAATTGTACGAACATCCGTAAAATCTAAACAATCGGCTCGTACACGATTGACGCCAACATTGCCGACCATCAGCATACCTAAATTTCCTTCACCTTCTGCCTCAGAGCGCATAAGCCTTGCTAGCATGGCTGTTTGTGCATCATTCGTCTTTATAACGGCGATTTTCACTCCTCCTCGCAGACAGTATATGCATGATGGTATTGTAGACATGTTTAATTTTAACTTTTTTCAGCAAGTGTCTTTTGACCGAAAGCGTAGCGACAGGTACAGATGTCTTGGTAGCAAAAGCGAAGCGTCAGCTACAGAAGTCTCCTACCTCTATAGGCGGTAAGCTAAGTTACTTTTCATTGGAAGTTGAAGCCTCATGCGGCGGATGTCACGTAATCGGAAAGGGTCGCATTTATGCGATAACGGCTAACTGACCTGCATCCTACGCTTTCGCGAAAAAAACATCTGCAGGCCTAAGTGCAAATCTGATTCTGGACGTAATTATGCCGAGGCATAATTGATTGAAAGAAATTCACAATTTAAAAATGCTACGCATATATTAGTAATAACGAGTAGTCTGTAAAATAGAGCTAAACTTTTAAAAAATTTTAGATATTCAACACCAAACGTATGTTATATAAGTTGATTGGAGTGAAGATGAGCTCCTTGGGAAACTGCGTCACAGATAAGACCCCGAAGCGCGAACGGGTAGGGGAACGAAGGCAAAAAGCATCCCGTCCTGTGGTAACGCCTCGTGATGAACATCCTGTTGCTGCGCTACGCTTTCACACAGAAAACACTTTTTCCTCCGACGTCCCAAGGAAACCACCTAGACAGGAACGGAAATCAACCCCACGTTATGGTGATGAGCCAAATTTTATAAAAATGGGTAAATAGAGATAGAAAATATAATGGGGAACGTGAGATAGGGAATTGCATGTGTATTGAATACATGTGAGGTGATAGGGTATGGAGATTGGTGTTTGGGTAGGCATTTTGTTAAGTGCTGTGCTGGCATTTTTAGTAGGGAGTTTTTACGGACAGCCACTCCATTGGTATCTCTTCATATTAATAATTGTAGTAGGATTTTTTATCCATACGATTATACTAATTTTAAAGGTTAAGGATGAAAGATGAAAGGTCTTGAGGTATGAAAATAAGAAAGTGTCATCGCGGTTTGTGGCACTTTCTTATTTTTTTTGATTGAGTAAATGAAATCTAATGTTTTGTAAGTATATTAAAAATAAACTGTGACATACTAAAGTGGAAAATTATTTTTTGCTTTTATGAAGGAGTGTTATAATGCATAGTTTTGTTACGTTTGTAGCAATTATCATAAGTGCATTCATGGCAGTTGGTATAGCAGAATACTATCATCAACCATATAATTGGTATTTAGTTTTTCTTATGATTCTAACTGGCTTTTTTATTCATACAATTATTTTAATATTGGAATCAGAGAACAGCGAAGAAAGTGAATATTAAAAAGAGGCTGGGACATAACTAGCTTCAATTCATGAGAAATCCGACTTTGAATTCATTCAAAGTCGGATTTCTCTATCTTTTATGTTGTCTCCA
>NZ_JBIVCA010000037.1:0-21013 GCF_044746345.1 Lysinibacillus sp. NPDC086135
AAGCGAAGCGGCAGCAACAAATGTTTTATCTGTGCGAAAGCGAAGCGGCAGCAACAAATGTTTTATCTGTGCGAAAGCGAAGCGGCAGCAACAAAGCGCACAGTCGGAACGAAAATCAACCACACGTTATGGTAATGGGTGAAAAATAGAAACATTTACCTTTAGATTTATCCAATTAGATAGGGTAATGATGTAGGTTGCTATGTAGTAAAAAAAGGGTTTGCAGAAAAGGCACAATACATTCTATTATATATAAGGTAGATTTACGGCATTGCCCGTATCAATGATTTAATGCTCGGAAGGAGGGGACAAGCATGATAGAGGAAAGAAATGAAAAGGATGATGTGCAGTTCGACGAGGCACGATTGCGAGAAATGCTCGAAGCACATGATATTAACGCATTCCGCGATGAGTTTTTAGAGCTTCATCCATATGATCAGGCAACGTTTTATGAGAAGGTGGAACCTGATATAAGGAAGATCATCTATTCGTACTTGTCTCCGACGGAAATGGCTGATATTTTTGAGGCAATCGAAATAGATGATGATGAATACACAGCGTATCTAGCTGAGATGGATCCGTCATATGGTGCAGAAATGCTTTCTCACATGTATGCAGATGATGCTGCAGACGTTTTAAATGAGTTGGATACGAAACAACGTGAAAGCTATTTAGGCATGATGGATGAGGAAATAGCTGAAGAGATAAATGAGTTATTAAGCTATGACGAAGGTACAGCTGGTTCTATCATGACGACTGAATATGTAGCGATACCAGAAAATTCTACTGTTCGTTCAGCGATGGCGATTTTACGGAAAGAGGCGCCAGATGCCGAAACCATTTATTATATATTTGTCGTTGATGAAGCACATCGATTAACAGGTGTTATTACACTTCGTGATTTAATTATTGCTGATGAAGATACCCTCATACGTTCAATTATGAATGAACGTGTTGTGATGGTGCACGCAGGGGATGACCAAGAAGAGGTTGCCCAAATTATGAAGGACTATAATTTCTTAGCGACACCAGTTATTGACGATAAAGGTGAATTACTAGGGATTATTACAGTCGATGATATTATCGACGTTATTGATGAGGAAGCATCGGAGGATTACTCTAAATTAGCGGGTATTTCCGATATGGATAAATTTGATACAACCTCGTTTCAAGCGGCTAAAAAGCGTTTACCATGGCTTGTCATATTATTATTTTTAGGGATGTTGACAGCAAATTTGATGGGACAGTTTGAGGCAACGTTAGAACAGGTTGCGTTACTCGCAGTGTTTATCCCTCTCATTTCAGGTACTTCAGGAAATAGTGGAACACAGGCACTAGCGGTAGCTATTCGAGGTATTGCAACAGGCGATGTCGAAGAACATAGCAAGCTAAAATTACTACTACGTGAAGCCGGTACAGGTTTAATGTCTGGAGTTGTTTGTGGGCTGATTGTGATCGGCATTATCTATGTTTGGAAACAAGAGTTGATTCTTGGAATGCTAGTAGGAGCAGCGCTTTGTGGTTCTATTTTAGTAGCAACACTTGCAGGTTCTTTTATTCCACTACTAATGCATCGCATGAAGATTGATCCGGCTGTCGCATCAGGTCCATTCATTACAACATTAAATGATATTACAAGTATTTTAATTTACTTAGGTTTAGCGACAGTATTCTTAAGTCAAATAGGTTGAGAACCAAACTTCTTCCTTTTGCATATTGTATGAAAAAAAGGGAAGTGAGTAATGTGGGTCAAGAGCCACGCTTGTTTATAAAGTCACCATCATATTTTTTAAATATTTCTAAGATGCTACATGAGCTTGAATTGGATGAAAGTACGTCAGTGTATATAAAGGACGGCTGTTTCAATGAGCAAACTTTTGAAAAAAAAGAAGAAGTAGTTGAAAAAGTACAAATAGATCCGTATTTACTAAAGCAGCTTCAATTTTTAGAGAAGCCTTTTCGACAAAAAGCGTATCAACCGTTACTTATATGTTTAAAGGATGGTAGAGAATTACGTGGTAGTGCATCTGATGTACAGACCGATTCATTGATGCTTACTTCTTTCGAATTAAAGACGCAAGAGATTATCTATTTTGAGGACATAGATCAAGTATTATGGCGAGGTAAACAATTACCTACCTTATGAAAAAAGTGTACAGCAGAGGATGCTGTACACTTTTTTTATGTGTAGTGTGTCAAAGGTGAAGAGACTATTCACAAATCCCTAAGTCAACATCAGCAATACATTGTACAGCGCAGAAGCATGATAAATCGACAGTGATACAGCTCTCAGTTGAATTCCAATCATCTACTTTACATATTTTTTTCATGTTGACACAGCAGCCATCTCGACTTAATAGATCTACTGTACTTTCGCTGGAGTCAAATGAACATAAAGGCTCTAAAACACGCAAAGTAGCGCAGCACTCATCGAACATATCTTCTACACGGAAAAATACGGATGTACATATACATGGATCTGCTGTTGGTGAACTGAAAAATGCTTTAAAAGGAGTACCGTCTTTTGTAATTAACATGAATACACGTGTATCTGCATGAGAGCGTGCAGGACTTACAATGCCTCCAAGTGGTTCTAAGAAACAGTTAGCTGTACATGGTTGACATTCATCTCTCACCGCTTGATTCTGAATGTCTAAAATAGCGCGTACTACGTCACAAACGCAGCCTGCTGAATGGATTGGTCCAATAGGATTTGTTGGCTTACCACAACCCATATTGTCACCTCCTTTCCTTGTTACTACTTCTACAATATGTGCTTCTGAAAAATGGACTCGGGCATTCGTATATATAGTTAAATGAATAGTTTTTTTATGGTTGGAGAAACTTTAAAGAAAAGGAGGGTAAAAGCTTGAAGCTGTTAGGAATAATGTTACCTCTATTAGTCAGTTTATCGCTTTTAAGTGGTTGCGGTGAAAAAGAAAAATTTATTGTCTATGGTTCACCGGAAAATGAAAAGGAAGTTGAAGCCATTTTAAAAGAACAGAAATTTGTAGACAAAACAACGGTTATTCAATATGACAATAGTATGCTTGTGGCTGTGCAAATTAAACCGTGGGATAAGTGGAAAAAGACTAAATTAGAGAAAAAGTTGCAAAAGAAATTTGATGAAAAATATCCAAACAAAGATGTTTTTGTCTCAGCTGATTATAAAATATTTTATGAAGCCAATAAAATAAAAAGGGAACAAGTTGAAGATAATAAACTGAAAGATAAAATTAAGAAATTGAAAAAGCTTGCAAAGGAGGAAACATAGTGGAAAAAGAACAATACCAGCAATTAGAGCAAAATGTCACGCCGAAACCGCCTTATTTTAAAAATGTTGCAAAGGCGTTTCTAGTAGGTGGACTTATTTGTACAATCGGACAGGCCGTATCCCTTTTTTATATGATATTCTTTGATTTTACCGAAGCGACAGTCGGAAATCCAACAGTTGCAACAATGATATTTTTCGCCATGATATTAACAGGGTTTGGCTTATATAAAAAAATTGGTCAATTTGCTGGAGCTGGATCCGCTGTGCCTGTAACAGGGTTTGGTAATGCTGTTGTTTCTGCAGCCATTGAGCATAGAACTGAAGGATTAGTACTTGGTGTCGGTGGAAATATATTTAAATTAGCTGGATCAGTTGTATTATTTGGTGTTGTCTCCGCCTTTTTTATAGCACTTATTAAATTCATTCTTGTGACGATAGGAGTGGTTTCATGGTAATTGTCTTTCAATCGAAGCCTTCCTTAATAGCAGGTGGTGTGGTAGCTGGTCCACTAGAGAAACGCAGTATATTTAGTCAATATTTTGATGCGACCTTCGATGATGAACGTTGGCAAATGAAAACAAATGAACAAGGGCATCGAAAAATGGTTGAAGAAGCCTGTGAATTCGCCATGAAAAAAGCAGGCGTGAAAAGTGCAGACATTGAGTATTTTATGGGCGGCGATTTAATTAATCAAATGACACCAACCAATTTTGCGGCCAGAGATTTAGACATTCCTTTTATCGGGTTATTCTCAGCGTGTGCCACCTCTATATCTTCATTAATTGTTGCGAGCCTTTTAACAGAAGTAGGTGCCTCCAAATTAGCGTTAGCCGGTGCATCTAGTCAACACAATGCGGTTGAGCGACAATTCCGCTATCCAATCAATTATGGCTCACAAAAGCCCCAAACAGCTCAATGGACGGTAACGGCTGCTGGATATGCTCTAATTGGTAAACATCATGAAGAATACCCTTCTATTGAAGCAGCAACTGTTGGAAAATCGGTTGATTACGGTATGGATGATCCATTTCACATGGGCGCAGCGATGGCACCAGCTGCTTTTCAGACGATTCAATCACATTTAGAACAGCGTAATCAAAAAATTTACCACTATGATTTAATTTTAACAGGTGATTTAGGTCAACTTGGCTTAAAACTTCTAAAAGGTATGTTTGTTGAAAGTGGCATAAAGAGTGAGGAGTTACAACCTTTACGTGATGCAGGTGCAGAGTTTTATGGACAGGATGAAACATTCCAATCCGGTGCAAGTGGCGCAGGTTGTTCGGCAGCTGTTTTTTTTAGTTATGTGATTCAACAGATGCGAGCAGGTACCTATAAACGAGTACTTCTTGTGGCGACAGGAGCATTATTGTCTCCGCTTTCATTTCAACAGGGCGAGACAATCCCATGTACGGCGCATGCGATTGAAATTACAATGAAATGAGGCGAAAACTATGGTTATGACATTTGTGTTTGCATTTTTTATAGGTGGCATTATTTGCGCCATAGGTCAATTATTAATGGATTTTGGTAAATTAACACCCGGACATACATTGAGTACTCTAGTCGTAGCTGGTGCAATTCTTGCCGGAATGGGTTTGTATGAACCACTCATTAATTTTGCTGGTGCCGGAGCAACTGTTCCTATTACATCTTTTGGAAATTCCTTAACGCAAGGTGCGATTGTTGAAGCGGAAAAACATGGGCTTGTAGGTGTGTTAACTGGGATGTTTGAGGTGACAAGCTCAGGAATCAGTTCTGCAGTTGTTTTTGGCTTTATCGGAGCATTAATATTTAAACCTAAAGGAAATGTTGATTAGACGAATACCCCACCCATTTTTACAACGCTAACATATGATAGGTTGTAGAAGGGAGGGGTATTTTTATGGGATATCAAGGCTGGGGTGCGCATCCGTATGGAGGGCATGCTGATGGTTGTTACGGAGGAGATTATGGAGGTTACTATGGCGGTCACCATGACGGTTGCTATGGCGGTTACTATGGTTACGGACATGGACATAGTTCAACATTTATCTTAATTGTTGTCCTATTCATTCTTCTGATCATTGTAGGTGCTGCTTGCATATAATTTGATTAACTTCTTTCTGCAGAAGTCTCCCACCTTTATAGGGTGGTGAGATGAATGCGGGTTTAGCTATTTTTCAGGGAATGTCCAAACATTTGCTGAAATAGAGGAACTCAGTCTAAGAACGCCACGTCCTGTGGCAACGACTGAGTGACCAACCTCGTGTTGGCCTAAAGCCTCCGGCGGATGTTTCGGAATCGGAAAGAAGTTCACTTAGGATGTTAGCCTAAAATCATCGCATCCATGCGATAACGGCTAACTGACCTGCATCGGTAAAAACGCCACGTCCTGTGGCATTACCGAAATGACCGACATCGTGTCGGCCCTCGTGCAGGCCTAAGCACAAGGCCGATTCCGAACGCAATTATGCCGAGGCGAATTGATTGTGACAGTAGATAGAGGCTTTAGCTTTTCTTCAGAGTGCTCCATTTTCTGAATAAAGTTTAAAGCCTTCACTAGTTGTCATATGTTTCGTGCATGAGAGTAAGAATAAATTTGAATTTTAACTGATAGGAGGGGGAACATGAATCGCTCACTTTTTAATTCAATTGAACAAAAAACTGGAGTATCAATGGATGAAATCTTTGCTCTAGCAAATGAAATTCAACATGCTGATTTTAAAAATGAAAAACAAGTAAGAAAAATCGTACGACGCGTAAGTAAAATGTCCAAAAGACAAATTACACAAGAGCTTGAAGATAAGTTAGTACAATCAATTATTCAAGATGGTAATTCACTAGATTTAGATAAAATTACAAAAATGATGAAATAACATGAATCTACTAGGCAAAGCAATATATCTAAAAGGTTGATTTAAATGGATTTTCATTTATAAATCAACCTTTAAAGCTTTGTAGTGCAATAAAAAGGGTGTTACGAATGCTTCAGCATTTTCGTAACACCCTATTTGATCAAATATGCCTCGGCATAATTGCGTCCGTTCATAGAATGATCTCCGCTATTTCAGTGGATGTTTGGACACCTGCTGAAAATAAGCTTAAACCCGCATTCATCTCACCACATATAGAGGTGGAGAATGTGTAGCTGACGCTTCGCTTTCGCTACACAAAACATCTGTAGCTGACGCTTTGTTTTTTGTAACAAGAAATATTTACCGAAAAAAGTTAAATTATTTTTTCCATAGCACGATGTGGGATACCAGCATCCATAAATTCAGGAGATGTTACCGTATAGCCAAGCTTTTCATAAAACGGAATAGCATAGCTTTGTGCATGAAGTTTTAGTTTTTTCTTATTAATTAAAATGGCGTGTTTCTCCATTTCCTTCATTATTAAAGCACCTAGTTTTTTGCCGCGTTGATCTTGTAAAATACAAACACGTTCAATTTTTGCGGCATCGTCCTCGATACTACGTAAACGTGCAGCACCTACAGGGTCATTGTCTTCATACATAATGAAATGCGTTGCAGATGCATCCTCGGCATCACATTCTAGATGAAGCGGCACACCTTGCTCTTCAACAAAAACTTGCTTGCGGACTGCAAACGCATCCTCATGTTCTTTTGTTGTTTCAACAATCTTTACGTTATACAGATTACTCAGCTCCAGTCAATCGGAAAGTTTCATATGTTGTCCACGAGCCGTCTTCCAATTGATATAAAAGATGAATGCGATCAATTGTATCTTTTTCGTCAACACCTGTCATACGTAATTGCCCAAAGATATCATCGTGCTCGGAATCTGTCATTTTTTGAGCAATAGTAATATGAGGTACAAATACGTGTTTTGACTCACCAACAGGTACTTTTTCTTCTAGAGCTTGGTATAATGTTGTTAATTGTTCAGTTGGTTCAATACGGAAATAAATCGCATTTGTTGTTGGGAAAAATGAACTTATGCGTAATGCATGAATGTTTAAAGGTGCATATTTGGCAGCAAGCCCATCTAATTGTTTTACGACAGATTGAATATCTTCATCCGTAGCCTCGAAGCTGTCCTTTAATGTTATATGCGGAGTAATTTTCGCATAATGAGGATCGTAACGTTTTCGATAAGTATTCGCTAAATCTTGTAATTTTTTTGATGGAAATGCCACAATACCATATTTCATAGGCCATTACCTCCCGAAAATAAACAAATTTTAATTTAAGTATAACAGAAATTTCCGATTTCGTAATTTGAATCGTCTTAATTAATTAAAATTTTCAATTAATGCGCGGCGTAAATCAGGTTTCCAATATTTCCATGTATGATTGCCATCAAATTCTTCATAAAATGTAGAAAATCCTTTGTTTATCATGAGATTATGAAGCTGACGATTTGGTGTTAAAAAATCTTTAATTGTTTTATCCATCGTGACAACTTTATCTTCTTCTTTACCGACAATATGATAAATGGAAATTGCACCTGGATCTTTAAAATTCCCTACAGCTTGCAAAACATCTTCATCAACATACGGTGATTGTAAAATAACCTTGCCAAAAATACTTGGGTATTTTAATGCGGCCATTAAAGAAGCGGTTGCAGCCATTGAGTCACCAATGACCCCTCGACTCATTCCCATTTGATATGTTGCATATTCAGCATCTAAATACGGCACAAGCTCATGAGCTAAAAAACGAAGGTATGCTTCATGTTGCTCTCCGCTTGGAATATATTTATGGCGTCGATCCTTAATGTCCTTATAAGGAACGAAGGCAATGATTAAATTTTCGATTTCATAGTCATCGATAAGTTCATCGGCAAGTTTTGTAATACCTCCAAGTTGGAAATAATCTTTTCCGTCTGATGCAATTAAAATATTATATTTATATAGTGGAGAATAATTTGCAGGAACATAAATATAGAGCTGTAATTCCTCCTGTAATGCTTCACTATAGAACTTTAAATCCTGTACAGTTCCCTTATCCAATGATGACACTCCTTCTCGTGTTTGTAACGAGATTGTACCATATACCCAAAGTAAAGGTATAATAGGTTGGGCTAGCACTATTCTAGCAATAAAATCGAAGTGAGGGATAGTTATGCATGATAAAAATACTCGCATACACTCTGATGAAGTAGCGAAGGCAGCTCAAGCTGCACTTATTCGGCGTGGTGTATCGTTAGAGGATATTGCAAAAATCGTTTATGAAATGCAAAAATCCTATAATAAAGGTTTAACGTTAGACCACTGTGTTCATTCTGTCGAGCGTGTATTACGTAAGCGTGAAGTTCAACATGCTTTATTAGTAGGGATTGAATTAGATGAGCTTGCAGAGAAAAAGTTATTATCGGCACCATTACAGCAAATAATAGAATCCGATGAGGGTTTATTTGGTGTGGATGAAACAATCGCACTTGGATCTGTTTTTACATATGGTAGCATAGCAGTAACGACTTTCGGACACTTAGATAAGCAAAAAATAGGTATAATTAAGAAGTTGGATACAGAACCTGGACATCATGTAAATACGTTTTTAGATGATTTAGTTGGCAGTATTGCAGCTTCTGCCGCATCCCGTATTGCACATCGTATGCGTGACTTGGAAGAAGAGGGCGAGACATTTGCTGATATTGAACCCGAAGAGCTAGGACCAAAACCAAAATCACATAATGAGATTTAACAGAGTATAAAATAGATAACCGAACCTCCTCAATAATATGAGGAGGTTCGGTTTACAATGCTCTCCGGCAAAATGAGAGTTGATTTCCGTTTCGAATGGGAACGATTCTTGGAATTTATCAATGATTTTCATGACGTTATCGGCGATTATCGGCATTTTATCAGCGATTTTCATGACGTTATCGGCGATTATCAGCATTTTATCAGCGATCGCCATTCATCGCGCGTTTCCTCCGCTTTTGTTGTTGTTGCCGCTACGCTTTCGTAAAAAGCATTTGTTCGTCAAAGCGGGTCATCGGACCACTATGAACAGAGTATCTTCAATAATTTGAGGAGGCTCTGCTTTAGTATGTTAAAGCCGATTGTTTTGTATACTCTACATAACTTGAATGTAGTAGCCTGATATTTTACAATAGGAACATCGTGAAAACTTTAAGGACTTTTAATGAGTAAAGGATTCTTTTAGTGTACATATTAACTGGTGTAGAATAATGATGTATCAAGTGTGATATGTAAATATTGCTTAACTATATAGTTATTATGATCTTCGGTTATTGCAACTGAAGATTTTTTAATGAGTAGGGTAATACTCTAATCACTATTGAAAAAATCTTCAGCTGACAATAAATCAAATTTATTTTGATCTTAGTGGACTATAATAGATTTAAATAAAGTATTAATAAATGTTAGAAAAGAGGTATAAAAATGAGTGACAAAGATATTAAGACGTTAATCACTAGCGGAACAATTATTTTGGCTGTTGTGTTGTATTTAATTTTCAGATAAATTTTCTGGTCTTCAGTTTATCATTTAACTGGGGATTTTTGATTTTATGAATAGGTAGGATCAGAAATTATACTATTCATAGGAAAGACAATGTTGAAACTTATAAAGTAGCTGGAAGAAATCAGCGGCAGAGGATTAAATCGGTTTATTACGGAGGTATTGTCTAACTTGGAATCATATTATTTGAATTCTTAAAAGAGGGGGTATAGGAAAATAAATAATATATTTTATTTTTAAGAAAGTAGGATACTGATTTGAAAAAATTCTTTTTAGCTTTGTTCTTTTCTACATTGCTTTTAAGTGCATGTACAGAAGAAACTAACACAGATATTATCAAAACTGAAGATATACAAGGAATTGTAGCTTCAACGAAGGAAACTGCTGAAAAGCACGATGTGAGTAAATTTGAAGAATACGAACTACAAGATATAATTGATGGCGACACAATAAGAATAAAATATAAGGGTAGCTCAGAAAAAGTACGTTTTCTTCTTGTGGATACCCCTGAAACTAATCACGAAACGTTAGGAGAGCAACCTTATGGGCCAGAAGCTAAAGAATTTGCAAAGCAGCTACTAGCTGGTCAAGATAAGGTTTATTTAGAATTTGACGTTTCATATCGTGATAAATATAAAAGGTTACTAGCATATGTTTATACTAAAGATGGTATTAGTATTCAAGAGCAACTATTGAAAAATGGATTAGCTCGCGTGGCATATATTTATAATCCAAATACGAAGCATGTAGATTGGTTTAAATCTATTCAAAAAACTGCGCAAAAAGCTGCTATTGGTATTTGGTCAGTTGAAGACTATGTAACGAATCGCGGATACGATAAAGATGTATATTATGCTGCAATAAAAGAAGGAAAGCAGTCTAACATAAATGAGGATAAATCGAATACTAATAACAACAAGGGCAGTTGTGAAATCAAAGGAAATATTAACTCCAAAGGTAACAAAATTTTTCATATGCCAGGGCAACGTGACTATGAAAATACAGTAGCAGAGGAGATGTTCTGTACGAAAGAAGAAGCAGAAGCTGCTGGGTTTATTCCAGCGAAGCAATAAATTAGTTTAATTATTTATAGTTATTTCTCAACAATTAATGATAGAAAGAGATACCCGTTTGCCACAAAAAAGTGGTTGTATAATTTATAGTTAAAAATTAAGAACCACCAATCATATTGATTGGTGGTTCTATTTTTACTTAGATTTACAATACCTATATTTTCCTTTACTGAAAGGAAGTTACAGGATTTTCACAGAAGATATGGCTATACTTCTCCATAGAGCATTCAAACTGATATTGAAACTGGTACAAAGACAAATATTGAAAAGATGTCGTTCAAAAAAATACAGCTAATAATTGTATTACTTAGCTCTAGATGCATTGTAGTAAGCAGATGATTTGAGAAAATGAAAAATCGCAAATATATTAGAAGCGTTTAATTAATTCAACTTCACTTAAATAGAAAATCCATGGGGTATTAACTCGTGGATTTTTTTCCAAAAACATTAATCTTATGAAGGCTCAATACTACTTTTTTACTCAAATGTATGAAAATAAGTGAAGTTTCTTCTATTTATAATATAAATGCTCGCAGCATACTTTCAATCAATCTTTATTTGAAAGTTTTGTATAGTTAAAAGTCAAATAAGCATTATAATTCAGAAGAGAACTAATGTTCTTGTTGTTTTAGGAGGATTGATTATGGGTGGTATAAAATGGTTGTATATTTCTAAAGAAAATAAAATTTATAAGATTCCTAATCCTAAAGATGGGAGATTTAAAGAAATAAAGGAGCTGTCAGAGCAGGATGTTTTAAAGGTTATGCTGTACTACAGAACAAAAAATAGAAAACCAGACCAACTAGTAATGGTTGAATTTGACCGAATTACTCTTGACTCACAAGGGGTGTATGAGGTGACTGATGAAAGGAAAAAAAGGATGTTACAAAATGCCTTTCAGTTTATATATAATACTCCTCAACAATTGGCAGATAACAAATCACCATTCGAGTTGCCTCTAGCACCTAGCGTTCCATCCAATATTGAAAAAAAGGCTTTATATGAATATTTAAATCAGCATTTCCCTAACTTAGGAAACGATGCTCCGACAATCGTAGAAAATGCAATAAGCTCACTAAAAAAAATACATCAAAAAAAAGTTGACTTAATTAAAGAAGCTAATAAATTAAGAAAAAGTAATTTAAAATTGTACTTTGAATCAAAAAAGGTTTAATGAAATTACGGATGATTTGGAAGTGGTTGATTTCGATTACAAAATATTTTAGAAGAGATATTCGGAAAACCTTTAAAGGAAATTATGTATGAAGCAAGTGATTTATATTAAAATATATTTATATTAAATCGAACCCACTCATTTTGATTAGGCTATTTTCAAAACGGCGGGTTTTTTAATTTTAAAAGTAATTTTCTATTATAAGTTTTCTCTTTTTGATGTTAAATTTTAAATTTAATCACGTTAGCCCGCAGGAGAATCCCAGATACAAGCCTGCTCACTGTTGATTATAATAATTACCTTAATGTTGATAGTATCTCCTTCGCAATTTGGATTCTTTCATGAGGAGTCCAACTTATTATTAACCAGTTATCTATCAACTGTATTTTCCCATTTTGTACAACTGGTATATCATTCCTATTTTTTATTGAACGTAAATTAGACTGTGTTTACTCAACTTCTAGTAAATCATTGTAACATTCGATTCCAAATATGGTCTGTGTTTAACTTTGGTATATTTTGAGAACAAAATTGCAGACGTATTTTGTTCGTAGAGAGCATTCGCTGGGAGAAGTCCCAAATCATCATATATGAGCTCGTAAAGAAGTTATTTGTTTAAAGGTTTCATTCAGAAAGGAATGTGAAAAATCACCAATAATTAAATTTAGTTTTGCTTCTCGCAATTCTTTTTAATTGTAAAGCAACCTTCTCTCATAATCGTCTTGTCCATCTCCTGGTGTTTATAAAATCAACTACTGCTACTAGATTATCTTAAAGTCTAAACCTTGAGCAATACCGATTCTCAAACAGTTACTTTTTACATATATCGTTGGCGGTATTCCAGTTACTTTTTTAAACAATCTACTAAAGTAAAATTCACCATCCAAACATATTGAAAGTCTAAAAAAACTTCTGTCAACAGTTTCACCGATATTTTGGTTAAATAACTGAAGTATTCTTCTGTTTAATTCCGAAGTTTAGTATTTTATGCTCATTTATTGTTAATTTTACTAAATATATCTTGATGAGTTGTTATAATAGTTTTATTAGAAATTTAAGATTTATAAATCCGATATTTTTTTTTGATAAATTATTTTATGAAATGAAGTAGAGGTGAATAGTAGGTGAAGCAGGTGTTAGTAATTAAGAATGAACGGTCTTTAGCAAAGAAAATCGTAAGCGGCCTAAATCAAGAAGGCTATTTCATTTTAACACTTCACAATGAAAACAAAGGTTTAAATATAGTATATGAGCAAGATTGGGATATTATCATATTGGATTGGGATTCGTTAAGTGTATCTGGACCGGAAATTTGCAGACAAATACGGGTTGTTAAAACGACACCCATAATCATTGTGACCGACAATATGTCCAGCAAGGATTGCATAGCAGGATTACAAGCAGGAGCAGATGATTATATAAGAAAACCATTTGTGAAAGAAGAATTAGTAGCGAGGATAAAAGTTATTTTAAGAAGAGGGGACGGTATCCAGCCAAACGAGACTGATTTCTTTCGGTTTAAAGATCTCCTTGTTGATTCATCCCGTAATATTGTGACAAAGGATGGCGAAAATCTCCCGCTTACTAAACGCGAGTATGATTTACTTGTATTTTTAATCAAGAATAAAAATACAATATTAAGTCGTGAAATGCTTTTGAATCTGGTTTGGGGATATGACGTAGCAGTCAATCCAAATGTAGTGGATTTATATATTGGGTATTTAAGAAAAAAGATAAAGTGCGAGAAGAAAGACCGATATATTCAAACAATACATGGCAGGGGCTATTCAATGATTGAATAGTGTACAGTTTGTCACAGTAATTAATATTAAACATAATCGAAAAAACGAGTAAAAACAGTTTCAACTAGTTTTGCTCGTTTTTTTGTTCTATAAAATCTGATAACCAAACAGTTTTTGGAAGATAATGAAGAGAAGGAAACTATAAAAAGAATACTTCACGCATTACTTTCTTGTATCCAATATTTAATGTGAAAAATTAACTTTATTTATCATCTTACATTTTTCACAAGATTTTCACAGAATTAAAGACTATACTGTTTCACAGAACGGTTAAATGAAAATGATTATCAATAGCAATTGGAATGGCTAGCAATTACTATCCAATTCAATCTATTGACTTCATCATTTTCAAAATAAATTACATAATAAGGAGTATGTGTATGAAGAAATCTATGTTTTTAAAATTTGTTGGTATTATCGCAGTTTTGACATTGATGTTAGTAGCTTGTTCAGATTCAAGCAATAAATCTAATCAAGAGTCAAAGTCTAATGAAGATAATGGAAGTAAAGAAGTTGCTAAACCTGCTACAGTTGAAATCACTGATGCCCACGGAACTGTTACTGTTCCTGTAAACCCAAAGAATGTAGTTGCTTTGGATAATAGAACTTTTGAAACTTTAGCTGATTGGAAAATTGAACTAGCAGCTGTTCCAAAGGATGTAATGCCTGCGGATTCACCATATGTAAGTGATGAATCAGTTCAAAATATTGGAAATCACCGTGAACCAAATCTTGAAATTATAGCGGCTGCAAACCCTGAACTTGTAATCGTCGGTCAAAGATTTGCTGATTATTACGAAGAAATCAAAAAGTTAGTGCCAAATGCAGTTGTTATTGATCTTAATGTAGATGTTTCTGAGGAAACTGCTACGCCTGGGGAAAACTTAGTAAATGGACTTAAAAATTCTACAATTGCTTTAGGGAAAATTTTCGATAAAAATGAAGAAGCTAAACAAGTGGTAGCTGATTTTGATAAAGTTATTGAAAATGCTAAATCTGCTTATAACGGAAAAGATAAAGTAATGAGTGTTATCGTTGGTGGTGGGGATATTGGTTTTGCAGCTCCTCATTCTGGACGTGTTTGGGGACCAATGTATGAAATTTTCGGTTGGGCACCAGCATTAGAAGTTGCCGATTCTACTTCAGATCATAAAGGTGATGAAGTTTCTGTTGAAGCTATTGCACAAAGTAATCCGGATTGGCTTTTCGTATTAGATCGTGATGCTGCAATATCTGGTGAAAAAGATTCAGTTCCTGCTCAGGATGTTATTGCTAACGCACCTGCTCTTCAAAAAACAACTGCTGTTTCTAAAAAACATATTATTTATGCACCTGCAGATACTTACACAAATGAATCAATTCAGACTTATATAGAGTTGTTTGAAAACCTTGCAAATACTTTAGCTAAGTAGTGTAAAGGAGTATAAAAAGTGCTGAAAAATGTAACTTCTAGGGTTGAGATAAATTCTCAACCCCAGTTTTATAACTACAATAAAATATGGACAAGACCTTTTATATTAACGATGATAGTTGTTATTATTTTAGGCATTATATCATTGTTTACTGGAGTTTATGATATACGTGGACAAGAGGATGGAATGGAGATGTTTTTCATAACTCGCGTTCCGAGAACAGTTGCATTAATGCTTACTGGAGCTGCAATGTCGATGTCAGGACTCGTAATGCAACTGATTACACAGAATCGTTTTGTTGAACCTACTACTACAGGGACTATTGAATGGTCAGGTTTAGGGCTGCTTTTTGTTTATTTATTATTTCCTGCCCCGACTTTAGTTCTAAGAATGACTGGTGCAATCATTTTTTCTTTTATAGGAACTATGATTTTCTTTTTATTTTTAAGAAGAGTTAAACTTCGTTCGTCTTTAATTGTCCCGATTATTGGATTGATGCTTGGAGCTGTCATTTCTGCGGTGTCCACTTTTATGGGACTCTTTTTTCAAATGACGCAAAGTATTGAAACTTGGTTTGTAGGTTCTTTTGCGGCTGTTCAGGTGGGAAGATATGAATATTTATGGCTAATTGTTATTGTTACTTTGTTTATTTTTATTTATGCTAATAGATTGACTTTAGCTGGGCTAGGAGAAGATGTCGCAACAAGCCTTGGCGTTAATTACAACAGGATTGTTCTTTTCGGTACTGTTCTCATTTCTTTTGCAGTTGGTATTGTTGCAGCTGTTATTGGAAACTTACCTTTCTTGGGACTAATTGTCCCAAACATTGTTTCAATGTTTAGAGGCGATGATCTTAGGAGTAATTTACCTTGGGTATGTTTGATAGGAATGGGGACTATAACTGCCTGTGACATAATTTCTCGAACAATTATAATGCCTTTTGAAGTACCTGTTTCTTTAATACTTGGAACAGTGGGGTCAGTCGTGTTTATTACCATTTTATTGAGACAAAGAAAACCAAGGAGGCACCGATGAACACATTGGAAGATAGAAATAAAGAAAATGTCGAAATCGATTCTAGCCTTCATAATGAAAATAGATCAGCTAGGGCTTTTCGTTCTAAGAAGGAAGAAAGACGTTATTGGATTTTGCTAATAACATTGATTGCTTTGGGCATTCTTTCTTCATATGGACTTTTAGTTTATAACAATCCAGTTCCAGTAGATTCACCTTCTTTTATCCCGGTTGTTATGAGAAGGATAGTAGCTCTTGTGGCAATGATTATTGCTGCAGTTTGTCAGAGCTTGTCGACTGTTGCTTTCCAATCAATTACGAATAATAGGATTATTACTCCTTCACTTTTAGGTTTCGAAGCACTTTACTCAACAATTCATACTAGTACAATATTTTTCTTTGGTGCTAGTGCATTAATAAATTTTAGTGGAATTGGATCATTTTTATTTCAAGTTGTTGTTATGATCTTGATGAGTTTGATTCTTTATGGATGGCTACTTTCTGGTAAATACGGGAATTTACAACTTATGCTTTTAGTTGGAATTATTATTGGCACTGGGCTAAATTCTGTGTCAACTTTCATGAGAAGACTACTTGCGCCTTCTGAATTTGATATTTTACAGGCAAGATTGTTTGGCTCTGTTAATAATGCGGATTCAGCCTATTTTCCTATTGTAATTCCTATGGTAATAATTGTAGCATTATTACTTCTTGCGCATGCTAAGAATCTAAATATATTGTCACTAGGAAAGGATGTTTCTACTTCTTTTGGAGTTAAATATCAATCTAGTGTAATTTATACGCTTGTATTAGTTGCTATTTTGATGTCAATTTCAACAGCTTTGATTGGACCACTTACTTTCTATGGCTTTTTAGTAGCAACTTTGAGCTATCAGGCGGCGTCAACTTATGATCATAGATATATTTTTCCAATGGCTCTTGCTATAGGATTTTTGATATTAACGAGTGCATATTTTTTGATGTATCATGTATTCCATGCACAAGGTGTAGTTTCAGTTATTATCGAATTATTTGGTGGAATAATATTTTTAACTGTAGTTTTAAGGAAGAGGGCTTTATGATAAAAATTGATAATGTTAAAAAGTTCTATACTGATAAGGTAAAAATAGGACCTTTGGATATTGAAATACCAAAAGCGGGTTTTACTTCTTTAATTGGACCAAATGGCGCTGGAAAGTCTACGACACTTTTGATGATTGGAAGACTTTTGGATATGGAGGAAGGTCAAATTCAGGTGGCAAATATGGATATTTCCGGATCCAAATCAAAAGACTTAGCAAAAATTTTGACTATATTGCGGCAAGAAAATCATTTTGTAACTAGGCTTACTATTAGACAACTAGTTGGATTTGGACGTTTTCCTTATTCAAAGGGAAGATTAACAATAGAGGATGAGGTTATTATTTCTAAATATATCGATTTTTTAGACTTAACTGATTTAGAGAATAGATATTTAGATGAGCTTTCTGGTGGTCAAAGACAAAGGGCATATGTAGCGATGGTTTTGTGCCAAGAGACTGAATATGTACTTTTGGACGAGCCTCTGAACAACCTTGATGTTGCTCGTTCTGTTCAAATGATGGAGCATTTGAGACGTGCGGCTAATGAATTTGGAAGAACAATTCTGACTGTTATGCATGATATAAATTTTGCAGCCAAATATTCCGATAGAATTTGTGCTATGAAAGATGGACAAATTGCTGCTTTTGGTACAGTAGAAGAGGTTATGGATTCGAAAATTTTGACAGATATTTTCGAAACAAAAATAGAAATTATCGAAGGTCCTTATGGGCCACTCGCTGTTTATTAGTTACGAAATTTTTAAAAAAAGAAGCATTTCAAAAAATGAGTATGCAAAAAAACAAATAGAAAATTAAATTATTTGCTGTAGCTTGCACAGATCATAACAGCTACTCTAGTTGAAAGTTGCTGCCTGTATTTTACAGACAGCAACTTTTTCAAATGCCACTGCTTTCGATAATGAATTGAAGTATGTCATAACGATGATCGTAATATACTCTGACGTTTTTCAAGGAGTAATTTTTAAAAAAAGGATTACAAAACCAAAATAACATAACATTGACAGTCGCTCGACCGTATAGTATCATTTTCATTCTTATTCGTTGCGAGAAAGGTGGATTGACTGTGTTAATTGAAAGTGTAATAGACCACATATCGAGCCTTAAAGGGTATTCATCTATAAAAAAAATCGAGAAAGGATACTCACTAGATAAAAAATACATAGTTACCGTCGGCCAAAATCAATACTTTATACGATTATCTGACATACAATATCACGAAAAACGAACCATCGAATTTTCATTGCTTCAAGCATTAGAAAAACAAGGTGTACAAACATATAAAGCCATAGAATGTACTTTATTGATAGAGGCTAATCTTTCTGTCATGGTATTAAGTTATATTGAAGGATACCCTGCTGATGAATTCATTTCGAATCTTTCTGATGTGGAGCAATTTAATATAGGTCTTGCTGCTGGGAAAGAATTAAGAAAAATTCATCAACTACATGCCCATGCCCCACAAACGATACTTTGGGAAGAAGCTCAAAGAAAGAAATTCAGCTTTTATTTAAATGCATATAAAAAAGGTAGCTATCAACTGCCAAACGAGCATAAAATACTAAACTTTATTGAAAACAATTTCCACATTTTTAAAGATCGACCTATAACCTTACTCCATGATGATTTTCATCTGGGCCATATCATCGTTCTAAATAACACATACAATGGCGTAATTGATTTTAATGGCTATGATTTTGGTGACCCCTATCATGATTTTTATAATCTTTCTTTATTTAGCAGAAGACATAGTATCCCATTTTGTATTGGACAAATAAATGGTTATTTTACAGAATCTCTAGACGATACATTTTGGCGAATATATGCCCTTTATGCAGCGATGAATATCATCTCTACGATTGTGTGGACGAAAAGATATGATGAACAATCTTTTGAAGATGCATTGCAAAGAATCCATCTCATTTTAGCAGATCATGACTATTTTAATTTGGATCAACCATTATGGTATAAGTCCATACCTATTGATAATGTTACAGGTTTATAAACGGTGATATGTTTGCTATTGTGTATTTTTAAACTGAACTAATAGTTATTAAATTTAGTTCAGTTTTTATTTATGAGCAAATCTATTCTTAAATTATTGAACTATCGGAGCAGGTTAGTTGAAGATAAAACTTTCAGAACAATATAAAACCGCTAAAGAAGAATTACACTCTCTAGCGGTTTCTTGTTTCTAAGTTAAATCTTATAATATGTTATCCTATATATTGCCAGTCCGTTTTTCATCTTATTTACTCGGTAATATGAGCGATAGAAAGCGAATAAAAGGAGATTGAAAAAACTATCTTTTAAAAAATTAAATTTTGATGGGGAGGAAATTTGATGGATTACGTTTATCATATGATACCTAAAAAAATGACGGGTGAGGTTCTTATTTCCCTTAACGAGATAAAATTGATACATCCCGAACTTTATAAAACTTACTCAAAAAAGTATTCTGACCATCCAGAAAGACCAAGCTTATTATTGAAAAGTATCCCCAAATTAAATTGTTTATGGAATGATGTGATTTTTTTACTACCACTTCACCCTTACTATGTTTACGAAACATTACATTCTCTTGGAGTAAGTATAAAAAAAGATTTGATGTTTTATGAAATACCAACGGAAAGATTGATGAAAAATAAAAATGCTGTGTATTTCTATAATAAAAAAAATTATATAGGTCCTGCTTCGGATATACCTGATGAAGAAATTCAAGTCATTGATATCATTTCATATCCAGAATGTTCAGCTTTACCATCAGACGCATTAGCCTACTTCACAGAAGAACATAAAAAGGGTGTAAACTTTGGGATGTTTGCACATATTCCTCATATTTTAAGTTTAGGAAACATTAATATTAAAGGTGTAAATATGATTAATTGGAGTGCTGCTCCAGTTCAAACATAATTGATTTAATTGAGTGGTTAGATAAATTAGCGACCTTGTTCAACTAACGGAGGCTTACTTGAAGATCAATGAGCTGTTTTAGACAGCACTTTTTTCTTATTGTACTAACGGTGCAGAACATTTGAATAAGAAAATGTAATTTAGATTATCAGCAGTCAAATAAATTTGAAAGGGGACGTATAAGTTTGATTGATTATTTTGAACGTAATATTAGATTAAAGGATTTTGAAGTGTGGGATGTTCGAATTTGTAATCAACATTATACTTTAGCAATTTTAGATGAATTTCGACCTGCCACATTTGATGATTTTGAAATTCCTGAGTTAATTTATGAAGAAGATGACAAGCGTGCAAACTATGTCTCTGCTACATATTTCTCTGAAGAACCTGTTAAAGATGAACATAGAAAAATACTCGGGGAATTTGCACGTATGCTAACAGAACACTTAGCATTGGCACATTGTGAAGTAATTATAAAGTTTTATCAAGAGAACCCTGAAAAAGCAATAGAACTAATGATGTTAACGAAGTATGGTTTCAAAGAATCAGATATACCAATGGATAAATTATTGCATTTTAATCAAGAGTAGTTACCTTTGTTTTATAGCAACAATCTTTAAGAAAACAGCCTTTTTTATTGAACTCCCATGAAAGAACTTAATCATCTTTCATTTTCTGTGGTGTAGCGCTGGTTTTTGCGCTACATGGATGGCTAACGGGTGCTTCGTATTATAAGGTTAACCAGTTTTTACTGGTTGACCTTTTTTTAATAGAATCTATTATATCAGTAGCCAGGGTAGGACGTACGGGTGCGTGGG
>NZ_JBIVCA010000038.1:0-19281 GCF_044746345.1 Lysinibacillus sp. NPDC086135
CTATCTGGAGACAACATAAAAGATAGAGAAATCCGACTTTGAATGAATTCAAAGTCGGATTTCTCATGAATTGAAGCTAGTTATGTCCCAGCCTCCTTTATATTTTACGGCTTTTACAATTTAGGTCTTGATAATGTGATCGATTGGTTAAAATATAAACATTTTAAAGTTATGGATACAGTTATCTTGGTTTACAGCGAAAATCCTTTTTCAATTCTGGTGGGCACAATGATAAACAAAAAAATAAAGGCTCTAGCTAATGTTGAGTTTGGATTTAAACCAGAAGAAAAAGCCTTTCGTCAAATCAACCAAACATATTGCTACAAAGGTAGAGCTAGAGCGCGATATGATTTGGTTGGAACCGAGATTGCATTGTAAAGTCCAATATTTAGAGGAACAGTATTGTTTAAAGGATTTTGTTTTGATAAACAACCTGAGTAATGTATCTAAAATAAAAGTACATGAAAAGTCACTCATTATTTATTTGGAAAATGAGTGACTTTTTTAAATTTTTCAAATATAATTACCTGTACAAAAACACAAGTTATTGTAAATTATTATCTTTGTTAAGATCTCAACGTACATGCCGAGCGATTGTTATAAATTATTCAATATTATAGGTGGGGCACCATTTTTAAAAAAACTACGAGTGCCCTAGAAAGTGCCCCAGTTAAATACATTTAAATACCCTTAAATAGAAGGGTATAAAAACCTCCGATTTGCAAAACCTTGATATTATGCACATCAAAAAATTAAAAACATTAGGTTAGATATTAAGGTCATAAGTAATCCTTATTGAAAAAGATAATATTAATGTAATTTACTTATGAATATAAATGAGCTATCATGGGTATTGGAGAAAAGATGCTTTAAAAATTTATATAGCCTTTTCAAAAAGATATTTAGGGGGATCCGCAAATGGCACAAGGTAATTTACACAACAGCCGCGCATCATTCGAAGTTAATGGTAAATCTTATAATTACTATGACTTAGCTGCGATTGAAAAAGCTGGCGTTGCAAAAGTTTCAAACCTTCCTTACTCAATCAAAGTATTATTAGAATCAGTTTTACGTCAATATGATGCATATGTTATCAAAGAAGAGCACGTAAACGAATTAGCAAAATGGGGTAATGGCGCAGATCCAGAAGCTGAAGTACCATTCAAACCTTCTCGCGTAGTATTACAAGACTTCACTGGTGTACCAGTAGTAGTTGACCTTGCTTCTCTACGTTCTGCAATGAAAGAAATGGGCGGCGACCCAAGCAAAATCAACCCTGCTATTCCAGTTGACCTTGTAATTGACCACTCAGTACAAGTTGACAAATACGGTAATGCATCTGCATTAGCAGCAAACATGGACCTAGAATTCGAACGTAACGCTGAGCGTTATAACTTCTTAAAATGGGCTCAAACTGCTTACAATAACTTCCGTGCTGTACCACCAGCAACAGGTATCGTTCACCAAGTAAACTTAGAGTATTTAGCTCCAGTTGTACACGTAAACGAAAATGCTGACGGTACTTTCGAAACATTCCCTGACTCAGTAGTAGGTACTGACTCACATACAACAATGATCAACGGTATCGGCGTTCTTGGATGGGGCGTTGGTGGTATCGAAGCTGAAGCAGGTATGCTTGGTCAACCTTCATACTTCCCAATTCCAGAAGTTATCGGTGTTAAATTAGTTGGCGATCTTCCAAACGGAACTACTGCTACTGACTTAGCATTAAAAGTAACTCAAGTATTACGTCAACGTGGCGTAGTTGGTAAATTCGTTGAGTTCTTCGGACCTGGCGTAACTAAATTACCACTAGCTGACCGTGCGACAATCTCTAACATGGCTCCTGAATATGGTGCTACATGTGGTTTCTTCGCAATTGACGAAGAATCATTAAACTACATGCGTTTAACTGGTCGTGACGAAGAGCACATCGCGGTTGTAGAATCTTACTTAAAAGCTAACCACATGTTCTTCGATCCAACTTTAGAGCCAGTTTACACTGACGTATTAGAAGTAAACTTAGCTGATATCGAACCAAACCTTTCTGGTCCAAAACGTCCACAAGACTTAATTCCACTATCTCAAATGCGTTCTCGTTACAAAGAAGCAGTAGTGGCACCACAAGGTACACAAGGTTTCGGTTTAACTGAAGATGAATTCGCAAAAACTTCTGTAGCTAAATTCGCTGAAGGTGATGTAGAAATCCCAACAGGTGCTGTAGCAATCGCTGCGATCACTTCTTGTACAAATACATCTAACCCTTACGTATTAATCGCTGCGGGCTTAGTTGCGAAAAAAGCTGTAGAAAAAGGTCTAACTGTACCTAAATGGGTAAAAACTTCTTTAGCACCAGGTTCTAAAGTAGTAACTGGTTACCTTGAAGATTCAGGTTTACAAACTTACCTTGACGAAATCGGTTTCAACACTGTAGGTTACGGTTGTACAACATGTATCGGTAACTCAGGTCCATTACTTCCTGAAATCGAAGACGCTATCAAAGAGAACGACTTATTCGTAACTTCAGTTCTTTCTGGTAACCGTAACTTCGAAGGCCGTGTACACCCACTTGTAAAAGCTAACTACTTAGCTTCACCACCACTTGTTGTTGCTTATGCACTTGCTGGTACTGTGGATGTCGACCTACAAAAAGATTCATTCGGTAAAGACAAAGATGGCAACGAAGTATTCTTCGCTGATATCTGGCCTACAACTGAAGAAGTTAACGCAGTATTAGGTACTGTAGTTAACCGTGAATTATTCCAAAAAGAATACGAAACTGTATTCACAGCGAACGAAAAATGGAATGCAATTGAAACATCAACTGAGTCTCTATACACATTTGATGACAAATCAACTTACATCCAAAACCCACCATTCTTCCAAGGTCTTGCGAAAGAGCCAGAAGCTATTAAAGGCTTAGAAGGCTTACGCGTTATGGCGAAGTTTGGTGACTCAATTACAACTGACCATATTTCTCCAGCTGGTGCAATCGGTAAAGAAACACCTGCAGGTAAATATTTAATCGAAAACGGTGTTGCAATCCGTGACTTCAACTCATACGGTTCTCGTCGTGGTAACCACGAAGTTATGATGCGTGGTACATTTGCAAACATCCGTATCCGTAACCAAGTTGCTCCTGGTACAGAAGGTGGTTTCACTACTTACTGGCCAACAGGTGAAGTAGAGTACATCTATGACGCATGTATGAAATACCAAGCTCAAGGTACTGGCTTAGTAGTACTTGCTGGTAACGACTATGGTATGGGTTCTTCTCGTGACTGGGCTGCTAAAGGTACTAACTTACTTGGTATCAAAACAGTTATCGCACAATCTTACGAGCGTATCCACCGTTCTAACCTAGTAATGATGGGTGTTCTTCCACTTCAATTCATGCCAGGTGAATCAGCTGATACTTTAGGCTTAACTGGTAAAGAAGAAATCTCTGTTAACATTACTGACAACGTGAAACCACGTGAAATCTTAACAGTAACTGCTAAATCTGAAGACGGTTCAGTTAAAACTTTCCAAGCTTTAGCTCGTTTCGACTCAGAAGTAGAAGTAGACTACTACCGTCACGGTGGTATCCTACAAATGGTTCTTCGCGCAAAAGCTGCACAATAATCATTTAAATAAAAACCCGATCTCTTAGGAGATCGGGTTTTTTGTGTCTGTACATAAAAAATGATTTGCAGCGCGTGGATCGTTATTATTTTAAAATTTACTGCTAGAACATGTAAGCTGTTTTATAGATGTTGATGTTCTGAAATGCATAAAAACGACCTCAAGCTTTACTTTTCTACAATTTCCAACTGTTTGTAATAGTTTTCTACAATAGGATAAATATCCGGGTTTGAATCATAGTAGGTATTATCAATTTCACTTAGTGTGAATTTAAATTTTCTTTCACTATCAAAAAGAGTAATACCGTATTTCCATCCAACACGTGTTTCTTGATTGTCTTGTGGAGTATACTTTATATCTTTAATCAGGGAAATGCAATCATTGATTTGTTCTTGCTTAGTTATCGTTTTTGAAGCACCAGTTGAACCATCTTGGATGACCACTTTATCTATTTTTTCAATTTTTCCATCCTTATAAAAGGTTTCTAATGATTGCGTTTTTCCATTTGTACAAGCAGAAACCAAAAAAAGACTTACCAACAAAATTAGCAACAAAAATTTTTTCATTAGACTGCCTCCAAAAATTTCATTCTATTGCCAATTTGACGAAATAATATACCAATAGTTACAGATATTAGGCGTGCTATTGCCTCGATAATGGTAGATAGAACTCTTAATGATGGATAGAACCATCGAAATCGTGGATAGAACCACAGAAATGATGGATAAGAACCACCGAAATCGTGGATAGAACCACAGAAATGATGGATAAGAACCACCGAAATCGTGGATAGAACCATCGAAATGATGGATAGAACCACCGAAATCGTGGATAGAACCTCCAAAGACGGAAAGCCCCATCGAAACGACGGGGAGAACGGCCGAAACGACGGAAAGAAACTCAAGTGACGGAAGAACCCTCCGAAGTGACGGAAAGAATCACCAGAGCGATGGATGGAACCATCGAAACGACGGAAAGAACGGCCAAAACGACGGAAAGACCTATCCTAAAATGAAAGATAACCCCGTCAAAGTTGCTATTCTAACCATCAAAATGACGGGATCATCAAATCAACAGTTAGAACCGCAATTATTAATTAGTTTAAATACTATATTTGTTCTTCAAACTAAAGAACTGTAAACAAATGGCGAAAGACATAGAGATTACTGCGAAATAAATCAATGTTATTGTTCCAATGTGTAAGGAAAGTACAATACCGCCTAAGCTTGCACCGATTGCACTCCCTAAATAATTTACTGAACTATTTAATGCCACTGCAGAACTCCCGTTTTTCGGCTGAAACGATAGTAAAATATGTTGTTGAGGTGCTTGGCATGCCCAACCCATTACTCCCCAGACAAAGAACGGTAAGTACTTTAATATAGGTAAGTTAATCATTATTGGTATACAAATAAAGGATAAAGTTAAAGTAAATAAAATGATTATAACTAAAGATTTTGGTTTTCCAAAATAGTCGATTAAGTAACCAATCATTATACTTCCAACCAAGCCACCGAATCCCCATGCCCAAAGATATATCGTTAAGTTACTGGAGTCTGCCATTTCTTCTAATAAGGGAGATAGATATGTGTATAATCCTAGGCTAGCAACACTGGCGAAAAATGTTATACATACGGTTATAGTTACTCTTTTATCTAGGAACATTTTTAATCGTTCGTTAAGTGCTGGGGGAGGTGTTGTTGGGAAATCAGGCAGAAAAATAACCATACATAAAGCAGAAATGACACCGATCATCACTAATAGCCATAGTGTTACTTGCCAATCAAATATGTTCGATATATAGATGCCTAAAGGAACACCAAGCACTGTTCCCAAGCTCATTCCTCCTATAGTCAATCCTAGAGCTCTTCCTTTCTTTTCATTAGAAACGAACTTTGTAGAAGCCGCTACAGCTAAAGGTGAAAATAAGCCAGCGCCAGTCCCCGCAATTGCTCTCGATAGTAGAAGAATAGAAAAGGTCGGCGCTAAAGCTGTGATGCTATTCGCTATCGTAAAGATAAACATTGACCATATTAAGATTTTTTTAATTGGTTTTCCAGCAAGTAAAGATGAAAATACCGGCGCTGATATCGCGTAAAATAACGTGAAAATGCTCACAGCCTGGCCGACTTGCGCTGTACTTTTTTGATACGTATCACTAATTCCTGGGAGAAGCCCCGCGATCACATAGGCATCAAAACCCAAGGCAAACATGCCAAAGGATAATAATAAAACATTTTTCATTTATAGAACCTCCATATATTAAAGATGCTAAGTATTATGTCGATTAGGTAACTTATAACAATATGTTATAATCGAAGTACCATCTATATTTAATAGATTACTAAAAAACGTTGAATATGGAACAATCACTATTTTATAGGGGTATAACAAATCGTTATAGGGTATGGAGGAATACAATGAATACAGAATGGTTACATAGTTTTATTGCTGCTGCCAATCAAAAAAGTTTTTCTAAAGCTGCTCAAATCACGAATCTATCCCAACCTGCACTAAGTAAACATATACGAAACTTAGAGAATAATCTTGGCATCGAACTATTTCATAGGACATCCATTGGTATCGAATTAACAGAAGCTGGTGAACGTTTCTACACTCGAATTACACCCGTTTTGGCTGAAATATCTGCCATTCGTAAAGAATTGCAGCAATTTAGTCAAAGCAACCCTATTGCAATTGGTGCTCTGCCTAGTTTAGCCACTTACTATTTGCCAAACAAAATGCAAAAACTTAAGTTATTAGATCGACCTATAACATTAATGATTCAAAATACTTCAAACGAACTGCTACAATCTTTAGAAAAAGGTAGACTTGATGCAGTCTTTGTGGATGCCAAATATACCGGAGAATTTTTGTGGAGTTGGGAATTGTTTACGGAACCTTACTATGCGGTGTTTCCTTTGAATCATCGTTTTAATTCAAGAACAACAGTTGAGCTTGCAGAATTGTGTGAGGAGCCGCTTATTGTTCATCAAGCTCCTTGTGATTCAAGGAAAGATATAGTAGAACAAATACAATCACTTGGCTACACGCCGAATATCATAAGTGAAGTGAACTTTGGCGATTTCGTTTTTGGGGCAGTAACTTCTGGAATGGGAATTACGATTGTACCCGAGCTAATGGCTAAAAATATCGGTCATCTTCAACTTTTTGCTTTACCTATTCATAATTTTGGGAGATCCAGAACGATTTCATTGGTTACAAAAAATAAAGAATTAGGATCGAAATTATATCAACTAGTATCAAATTAAATGGAATGAAGCTGTCTCCAAGTGTTTAGTGGAGACAGCTTCATTAAATTAATTAAACCCCATTAAATCCTTAACCTTTTTTGTATTTTCCTCAGATGTTAGCATTTCGAGTAAGCTAAATGCAACGTCGAATGCAGTTCCAGGATTTGATGATGTAATAATATGTTCAGTTTGAACAATTCGTTCGTTGACGATGTCTGCACCATAGGATTGTAGTTGTGCTAATCGTTTACTTGTTGGATGATTATAAGTAGTAGCTTTTCGATTATTTAGTACTCCACTATGACCTAAAATTAGGGAAGCTACACAAACCGTTGCAATCGGTTTTTTATGTTCATCGAAATGACGAACAACCGCCTGGAATTCCTCACTAAAAGCATCATCATAAAATCCAGCTTCCTCAAATCCACCAGGAATCGCAAGTGCATCAAAATCCTCTAATGAAATTTCATGCAGCAATTTTTCGGGAGCTACGTTAAAATTCCATGTACATTGCAATTGCTGATGCAATCCAACTGTCACGATCTCTGTTGTGCCGTCGCCCTCCCATTTATTCCAGCCAAGTACATCTGTAAAAACACTCGCTTCAACAGCCTCAAATCCATTTGCTAATAGTAATAATATTTTTTTCATGTTGTTAATGCCTCCTTTATATGTTTAATTGTAAAGAAAAGTGCTATCTAATGACAGCAGCTGTATAATGTAATTCAGATGAATTACTTTAAAATAAAAGGAGTTTTATGAAATCTAATTTATTTAAAAAGGTGGATATGTATGGATCAAATAGATAAAGAAATTTTAAAGCAATTGCAACGAAATGCAAAAATTTCGATGAAGGAATTAGCGGTGATGGTGCATTTATCCTCTCCAGCAGTTATTGAGCGTGTTAAAAAATTAGAAGAGCAGGGGGTTATTGAAGCTTATAGCACAAAAGTAAATTTAAAAAAGTTGAATCGAGACATTCAAGCTATTATTTTATTTAAATCCATTGATTGTAAAAGTCTTTCGAATTTTTGTAACGCACATCCCGATGTCCTAGAGTGCTATCGTGTCGCGGGTGAAATCAGTTATATTGTCAAAATTGCGACCAATTCAGTAGAAACATTAGAGCAGTTTATCGATGACGCAATGCCTTATGGAACGCCATCAACTAATATTGTACTTTCTTCAACAAAAAAAGAGGTCATTGCACCTTTTTCTGATGAAAATTTAGACTAATTGAGTCCGGAACTGCTCGGGTAATTAGCAGGACAGCACAGAGAAAAATCCATCACAAGAAGATTTTATTTAAAAAAATCCAAAATAAAACAAACCTTTATACTGTGAACACCGTTTATAGGGCAGAGAGGGGGAGAGATGTTGCTTGAAATTAAAGAACTCGAAGAAATAATGCAGCAGCATACAGAAAGGCTCATCCGACTTGCCTTTTATTACGTCAAAGATTTACAAAGTGCTGAAGATATCGTTCAAGATGTATTTATTAAATTTTACGATAATCAGCAAAACTATGAAGAAAGAGGAGAATTACGGGCATATTTATCGAGGCTCGTCATTAACAAAAGTAAAGACTATTTACGCAGCTGGACATACCGTAAAATACAAGTTCAACAGAAGATCTTTGCCAAGCAGGCTGTCACGAAAAGGGACATGCTAGTGCAGCAGGATGAACAAACCTTAGTTGAAAACGCCATCTTAGCACTACCATTAAAACAGCGTGAGGTCCTTATTTATTTTTATTTTGAGGAAATGCCTGTTATAAATATTGCCGAGCTTTTATGTATTCCTGAAAGTACGGTGAAAACAAGGCTACGTCGTGGGCGAGAGCTATTAAAGCCGAAGTTACAGCATATTGAATGGGAGGTCCTACTGCATGAGTAAAGTCGATGTGAGGGTATTAAATGATTTAACGGAAAGCAAAAAGCGTGTTATGACCCATGTAGTACAGCATTTGAAACAGCGTGAGATGAAAAAAAGGTCTTGGCGTTGGCAATATAGTGTAATGTCTATTATAGTAACAATTTGTATTGGAATCTTTTTATATACTCAAGACAGCGGAAATCAAGATCAAAAAGCAAGTATACCAGAGCAATCAATAAGTACACCAATTGTTTTAGATGAAAATTATCTAAAGTTCATTTTGAAGCTGGATCCTCGGGTGGAATGGTCCAATGATGTTAGGAAGCAGAAGTTTGACTTCTTTTTAAAAGAAGAATCTTTGTATGCTTACGCACAGTTAAAGGGGATAGTACCTTCACAACAAAAAATTGATAAATATCTTGATATTTTTATAGAAGGCAGTGAAAAACAAAACGAAGTGGTATTTGCTAAGAAATTACAAATACTGAATGTTACAAGAGAAGAATATATCGAACAATATATAAATCCAATATCATATAAAGTGGCAACAACTGATTCACTTTGGGAGCATGAAAAAAATCAATCTAAAGATGAAAATAAATCGATCCTATATTTTTTATTGCAGAGAGAGGCATTGGATTATTTAGAGGAGCATTATGGTCAAGAAATAGAAGCCTTTCGTAAAAAATATGAGATTCCAGTAGTGGAAAAAGAAATCTATTCAAAACGCGGGGTAGTCGTAGCAATCAAGGAACATGAATTTTTAGTCGTTTCGAATGCAGACGAATCGAATATTGGTAAATTATCAATAGATGAAATCGTACAAAAACATGGTAATGGTACGTGGTTCCCATTAATTGATAGTCCTACAACATTGTCCCTTGGAGATTATGTAGAAGTTAACTATAACGAAGAATTAGAGCGAAATGATGATTCTATAATAAAAATTGCGGATATAGATAGCATGAAAATACTGGAAGGCCATTAATGAATCGAGGCTAGACATTCAAAAATTTCAAGAATGTCTAGCTTTTTTATAAGCTATTTTTTATAGTTGGATTAGGGTACAATTATTGTAAGTATTTGTATAATGGTGTTTTCTCAAAAATAGGTAGTGCGAGGTGAATATAAAGCATTGATAATTGTAATAATGGACAATGCGTTAGCATTTATTTTATCTTTACCACTCATACTAATCTATTGTAAAAGCCTTGCTCAGGAAAATTTAGCTTGGCGTTGGACTTTGCCATTATGGTTTATAAATCATCATATGATTAGATATTTAGTGTCCTTTGGTGATAACTTTTGGGTGGTGTTAATGTGGCAAGTTCTTTTTGTTTGGCCAATATGTATAGGTATATATTATTATTTATACAAAAAGGGAGATAAATGGGAATTTTATATAGGGTTAAAGAAAAAGCATGTCATTTTAATAGGAAGCTTAATCGTTTTATGCATTAGTTCACTTATGATTTGTTTGTATGATACGAACAAAAAAGTAATTGCCTTTCATGAACAAGTAATGGAGGAGTTAGAAGATAGCTCTGACCGTCCGCAATATTTGATACAAAATAGTGTTACGCCATCTACTCTGCTCTCTTTGTCTGACCAAATGAATGAGGTCAGAAATGGAAAGGTGCGTGCGACAACCTCCCCTTGGAAAAGCAAGGTAATTGTTGTAATGGACAACGAACAGCAGAAGAAGTTTACGTATGTACGATTTAATGAGGGATGGAAGCTGGATGGTATTTATCGAGAAAGTGGTTTTTGATTATTCGAATAAAAGTAACTATAAGAAGGAGAAAAATCGTGCGTAAACTACAAAACGAAAACTTATTGAAGGAAGATGACTTAAAAGAAATACTCAAAGAATTACAAAGTGGAGCTAGAACATGGCAGCAAAAGGATCATACTGATCTCATTCAATCCATGATGCTACATATCGGTTCATTAGATAGTGAACTACGAGATGACTTAATTTATGGATCGTTTTATGAATTGATCCATGAAAAAAACTTACTAGAGCATGCACTTTTAACGGAGCTTTTAGAGGAATGTTTGAATAATTTATTATATAAGGGTATCGAAGAAAGGGAATCGGATTTAGTTTTTACCCGTACATTTACGTCGCTATTGATTGCCCTAATATTATTTAGAGATAACGCAGACGATTTTTTATCCCAACAGAAAATCGCTGATTGTAAAGATAAAATACTAGCTAATTTAGCAGCAGAGAAGGATGTAAGGGGCTATGTGCCAGTGAAAGGGTGGGCTCATAGTGTTGCCCACACGGCTGATGCAATCGATGAATTGGTGAAAAATCCAAAATTAAATAAAGCTTCTTATATTGAAATTGTAAGTGCATTATACAACGCCATTTTGCAAGAAAATTATGCTTTCATACATAATGAAGATGAACGGATTTTAGTACCTATTTTCACAATGCTTGGGCATGGTTTAGAGGAGCAAGAGATCATTAAATTACTGCAAGTATTACCTGCTACTTTAAAAGTAAAAAAAGAACAGCTCGATGTACAGCATCATAGAATCTTAGTTTTTAACTGTAAATCCTTTGTGAAAAGCTTTTATATTAAAACAAATGCGAATCCTAAGTTCGCGACTCTTCATAAAAGCCTCGAAGCATGTCTCGATGAATTATAGGAAAATTACTACCAATATTAGTACTTTGAAATTATTGACAGAAAAAAATTAGTTTGTTAAGATGAGTGACAATAAAAGCATACAAATTCGTTGATGAGAAAGAGTAGTGTTTCATTTTGTTCTACAGAGAGCCGACATATTGGTGGAAGTCGGTGTGCAGGTGTTACGTGAAGATCCTCTCTGAGAAGATTGGCTGAACATAGTAAGCTAATTCGGGTGTCTACCGTTAAAAAGAACACGTATGATTGTACGTTGCTGAGTGCTATTGAACGTTGCTTCAATAGAATTAGGGTGGTATTCGCGGTTAACCCCGTCCCTTACTTGGGACGGGGTTTTTTGTATGCCTTTTATACACTTAGTATAGGAGGAATGTACATGCAAGTCGAAGAAAAAAAAGAAACAACTGTAGAAAGAGAAACAAGGATTCGTCGATTGTGGGAACAAGAAGGAACGTTCCAAGCTTCTGTGGCGAACCGTTCTAGCAATAAGCCCTTTGTTTTTTATGAAGGTCCGCCAACTGCGAATGGTTTACCACACGTAGGTCACGCATTTGGCAGAACAATTAAAGATGTTGTGGCTCGATATAAAACGATGCAAGGTTATTTAGTTGAACGTAAAGCTGGCTGGGATACACACGGTTTGCCTGTAGAGTTGGGCGTAGAAAAAAAGCTAGGAATCTCTGGCAAGCAAGAGATTGAGAACTATGGTGTTGAACAATTTATTCAAGAGTGTAAGGGCAGTGTCTTTACTTATGAGAAGAAATGGCGCTCCTTTACGGAACAGCTCGGCTATTGGATAGACATGGATGACCCGTATTTAACGCTAAGTAATGATTATATTGAGTCCGTTTGGAATATTTTAAGTCACGTGCACAAGAAAAAGCTTTTATATAAAGGGCACAGAGTTTCACCATATTGCCCTAGCTGTCAAACATCATTAAGCTCTCATGAGGTTGCACAGGGCTATAAGGATGTAAAGGATTTGTCTGTCACAGCAATGTTTAAGCTTACAGATAAAGATGAATATTTTCTAGGCTGGACAACGACTCCATGGACATTACCCGCCAATGTTGCATTAGCCATGAATCCTAAGCTTATGTATGTTCGAGTGAAGCAGCACAATAAAGTCTATATCGTAGCAAAATCACTAGTGAATAAAGTTTTTGCTGATTCTGTTGAAGTGTTAAGTGAACATGAGGGGCATGAATTTGAAGGTGTGTCTTATACCCCACCAATTTCTTATGTCAAAGTTAATAAGGGGCATGTTGTTGTATTAGCGGATTATGTTACAGAGCATAGTGGAACTGGTATCGTCCATATCGCACCTGCGTATGGGGAGGACGATTATAAAACGGTACAGCAAAATGAGCTGTCGTTTGTTAATGTTGTTGATTTAAAGGGTTGCTATACAGAAGAGGTTCCAGAGCTTGCCGGTAAATTTGTGAAAGATTGTGATGTCGATATTATTAAAATGCTCGCTAAAAAGGAGCTATTGTTTGATAAGGAAAAATATGAGCATAGTTACCCTCATTGCTGGCGTTGTGATTCACCATTGCTTTATTACGCAACTGACAGTTGGTTTATCAATATGTCTTCATTGAAAGATAAACTTTTACAAAATAATAAACAAGTTACATGGTATCCTGATCACATTAAACACGGTAGATTTGGCAATTTCTTAGAAAACTTAGTGGACTGGAATATTAGCCGTAATCGCTATTGGGGTACACCGCTAAATGTGTGGGTTTGTCAGGATTGTGGTCATGAAGAGGCACCAAATAGTATGGCATCTTTAAAAGAATTAGCGAAAGGCACTTTACAAGGCATCGAGCTTCACAAGCCGTATATTGACAAGGTTGTGTGTACTTGTCCGAAATGTAGTGGTGATATGGAACGTACACCAGAAGTGATTGATGTATGGTTTGATAGTGGATCCATGCCATTTGCGCAGCATCATTATCCTTTTGGAGACCTTACTACTTTTCACAATCAATTCCCTGCTGATGTTGTCATCGAAGGCATCGACCAAACACGAGGCTTTTTCTATAGTTTATTAGCGGTTTCGACTTTATTTACAGGGAAGGCACCTTATAAAAATGTCCTTTCCTTAGGGCATGTTTTAGATGAGCATGGGCAGAAAATGTCGAAAAGTAAAGGGAATGCATTAGAGCCCGTTGAACTAATAGAACAGTACGGAGCAGATGCTTTAAGATGGGCGTTCTTAGTGGACAGTTCTCCTTGGAATCCTAAACGCTTTTCTAAGAAGATTGTGACGGATGCGAAATCAAAGTTAGTCGATACACTAGATAATACGTTCAAATTTTATCAATTATATGCGGAAATAGATGGCTTCCAGTACGATGCTGAAAAGATAGGTACACGTACAAAGCTAGATCATTGGATACTTTCTCGGTTACACCACACAATTCAGCTTGTGACAAAATCAATGGATGACTATCAATTTACACAGGCAACACGTGAAATCGGCAAGCTTGTGGAAGAACTAAGTAACTGGTATATCCGTCGCTCACGAGCAAGATTTTGGGCAAACGGGCTGACAGAGGGTAAACGAGGTGCCTATAGTACACTGTATGAGCTACTAACGACAATTTGTCAATTACTAGCACCATTCACACCATTTATTGCGGAAGATTTATACCGACAATTAACAGGGAAAAGTGTTCATTTACAAAACTACCCAACATACAATCAATCGCTCGTTAATGCTAAGCTTGAAAAAGAGATGGCGAATATTTTAACAGTCGTAGAGCTTGGCCGTAGCATCCGTAATAGTCAAGGAATCAAGGTAAAGCAGCCGTTGAGTGAATTCATTGTTTCTGTAGACGGCGAGTTAACAGATTATCAACCATATAGCGAGCTCGTGAAGGATGAATTAAATATAAAAGAATGCGTTTGGACAAATGATTTTTCAGCTTACGAAACCGTTCATTATAAGCTTAATTTTAAAACAGCAGGTGCAGCATTTGGAGCTAGAGTGAACAAAGTAAAGGATTATGTAGTGAATTTAAATAACGAGGAGAAAAATATATTACAGCGAACGGGTTCAGTTGCTTTATCGATTGATGGGGAACAGGTAACATTGTTAAAATTGCACGTGTTAATCGAATCCATTGTAAAGGACCAGTATATGTTAGCAGAAGATGCTTCATGCCGAGTTCTTATCAATGTTCATCTGACATCTAGCTTACTTGAGGAAGGGCAAATTAGGGAATTAATTCGCACAATTCAAGATAAACGCAAACAATGGCAACTCCCTGTTGAGCAATATGTATCGATTTCGATTACTGGAAGTGCCAAAGCAATAACCATCATCCAGCAGCACGAAGCGGTACTAAAGGCAAATGTGTTATTAAATGATATTCATTATGTGAGTGACCATCATAGTGAACAATATATTGAGACAGAAGTGTTTGATGAAAAAATTACTGTTTATTTCAAGCTATAAAATTCTTTATGCTCAGGTAAGTTTCAAACGCTCTGGTCGACAGAAGAAGTGATCAGGTAAGCCCAGAAACTGCTCCGGTACCAGTATTTTATAATGCACTTAAAACAAGCTGAAATAGGCTATTTTTAAGCTGAACTAATTTTGCTATTAGTTCAGCTTTTTTATGTTTAAAGATATAGTTTGAGTATATAAAAGTATAGTATTTGCAAATTTTCTAACGGAGCAGATATAAAAGTGCAGTATTATATTTGGTGAATATCTAAAACAAATTGTGTAGCGAGGATAATAAATAAATGGAAAAACTCCTTTTTAAAAAAGATTGATTAATGAAGTTTTATCAATTAAATGACCATTATTCAACTAAATCGACCGTAGATGGATGTTCATGTTGTTTCTTTTTTTTACTTACTATACAGCCTATACAACCAACAATAAATAGAAGGATTGCAATTATTTCAAGTGGCACGAATAAAGTCAGAAATCCTATTCCTGCAAATCCGTCTTTTTTTATGTCTGCATAAATGAATGAACCAGCAACAGTGAATATAGGCGTAAAAAATAGCGCTAAGTACATGCCCCATATCACAAAATTAAGTGACCAAGAACGTTTAAAAGTAAGAACGAAAGCCATTATAAAAAAAATTATAAGCACTGCGGATAATGAAGTTATAATTTGAACCACACCCCTTTAATTTTCCATCTTTTCAAACTACTTGGTTCATCACCAAAAGTTGTGGATGACTTTTGTTAAAACGTCTACTATGTAAATAGTTGATTGGAGTGGAGACTGGGCGACTCCTCGGGGATCAGCAATAGAGGAACGAAGGCTAAAAGCATCACATCCTGTGATAACGCCTTCGTGACCAACATCGTGTTGGCCCGAGACCCTGCAGCGCAGCGACAGCAACACCAAAAGCGGCTCATCGGACGGCCCCCAGGAAGCTTTGCTCTGTGCGAAAGCGAAGCGTCAGCTACAAAGCGCCCAGTCGGAACGGAAATCAACCACATGTTTTGGTGATGATTCAACTACTTTCGATTTTGACATAAATATTCAATGGAAAATCAGCTCTAGACTTTATCATAGACGAACAATCCTTCTTTTTTACAAAGCTAAACTGGGGAATATAGGAATTAAACAAAAATAGAGCGAGTAAAACGCTCTATAATCCCACTATTTATTCAAATAATTACTTATTTTTTTCAAGTTCTTCGATACGTTTTTCTAACTTTTTAATCTTAGCATCAGCTGAGACCGCAAAGGTGAATGATAAACAAGCAAAAGAAAAGGCCATAAGTGCAAAAGCGTTCATTTAAATACCTCCGAATAATAATAAAGGAATACTGCCCTGTAATTAATCTACGTATAAAAATGGAAAAGGTTTCAAATAGTCCATGGCGATTGAAAAAGAAAAAGCTGCAGCGTCGTCATACGCTATAGTAAACGAATGAACACTTTGAAGAAATTAATAAATAAAGTAATCGACTACTTATTACGAATATCAAGAATTTGTGAAGAATCATATTTGAACTAACAGCGCAGGTTAGTTGAAGAAGGAAATAGTTGGATTTATATCGAAATATTATGTAATAAGTTAGATTGGAGTGCTTACAATGATTAAATTCTTTAAATATAACTGGCAAGTAAGAGATGAATGGTTTGATTGGTGCAATCAACTGACAATTGAAGAGTTGTTAAAAGACCGTAGGGGTGGGGTAGGAAATATATTATATACACTTTTTCACATAATTGATGTGGAATATAGTTGGATTCGTGGTATTCAAGGGAAAGAAGATGTAGCATTTCAGTTTGTTAATTATAATACACTTGAGAAGGTTAAATCTCTTTCAGCTAAATCACGAAATGAAATAGCTGAATTTTTAGAAACAAATTTAGAGAGTTTAAAAGAAAAACTAGTCAGTGTTTCTTGGGATGAAGATACATATACTGTTGATGAGATATTACACCATATCATTACTCACGAAATACACCACATGGGTCAACTTTCTGTGTGGGCGAGAGAATTAGAACTAAGCCCTGTACCTGCTAACTTTATTGGAAGAGAGTTAATGAGGAGGACTATTAATGAAAAGGAATGAAAAAACATATTTAAGTATAGAAGAGATTATTTCATTACCAACCTTATCCGATACAAACATAAGTGATGATGGCAAAAACGTAGCATTTGTCAAGAAGATAGCTAACTGGAAAGACAATATTTATAGGAATCATGTATGGGTATATGAAAAAGATAAGGGGCAGTGCTCCCCATTAACAACTGGGGATATGGATAGTTCAAACCCTATATGGTCTCCAGATTCTAGAGCTATCGCATACCTTAGTCCAGTTGATGACGGGCATAATAAAAAAAACCAGATCTTTGTTAAGTCTAAAGATGATTATAGGGGTGTTCAAATTACTGATGAGAAAGAAGGGGTCAGTAAATTCAAATGGGAGCCTACTGGCAAGGGTTTATATTATGTTGCACCATCAAAAGAATCTAAGGCGATAAAGAAACGTAAGGAACTATATGGAGATTTCCATCATATAGGTAAGGAATACCAGAAAAATTGTTTATATTATATTGAAATAGAAAAAGTGATACAAAATGATAAAGATGAACACGAAAATAGCGTTGTTAATCAACTAACTGATGGTAAGGATTTTCATGTCCATGAATTTGATATTTCGAATGATGGGAAAAAGGTTGTATTGATGGCTACTCCAAGTCCAAATATGGACGATTATAATAATGGAGTTCTATACATACTAGATATTAAAGCTAGGGAACTACAAAAGATAACGATAGATAAGTTGTTGGCAGGGAGCGTTTGCTTTTCTCCTGATGGCAGCAAAATATGTTACTCAGCAAGCATAAGGGAGAAGGATTACTATAAGACCCATATACAAGACAGTACGCTAGAGATATACGACATTAATAATGGAGAGCTAATTCACCCTTTAACAGATTTTGATAGTACGGTTATGCCATTACAGTGGACAGCTAAAGGAATATTAATTAGATGGCAGAATAAAACTAATTATCTTATTGGGTTGTTATCTGAGAATGGCACTGTGGAAATATTAAGCGAAAAAGTAGATAGCTTTATAATGGATGCTTCTATAACAAGGGATGGAAATCATCTATCCTATAATAAGGCTATAACAAATGAGACCTTTGAAATCTATTTAGACGATAAAAAAATAACGAATGAAAATAGCTTTTTCAAAGGAAAGCTTAAAAGTAATAGGGAAATAGTCTCGTGGCAAAGTAGAGATGGTCTTGAAATAGAGGGGGTTTTATCAACCCCAGTCGACTTTGACGCGAATAAAAAATATCCCTTATTAGTGGTAGTCCATGGTGGTCCAGCTTGGGCATCCTTTCCAATATTTTCAAACTGTTTTAATGAGAAATATCCTATTGAACAGTTTATCGAAAAAGGCTTTATCGTTTTAGAACCAAACTATAGAGGAAGTTCTGGTTATGGTAATGAATTTTTAAAAGCAAACTATAGAAAACTGGGGATTGTTAACTACGATGATGTTATATCTGGAGTGGATAAATTAGTTGACAAAGGGATGGCAGATAAAGATAGAGTAGGGGTTATGGGTTGGAGCAACGGGGGATATATAGCAGCTTTCTGTTCTACATTTAGTAGTAGATTTAAAGCTATTTCTGTTGGAGGCGGAATAACGAATTGGCGTACCCATTATGTAAATACAGATATACCTTACTTCATCAGGACGTATTTAGGAAATGATCCATGGAATGATCCATGGAATGATCCAGAGATATATACTAAAACATCACCAATGACATATATTAAATCGGCCTGTACTCCTACTTTAATTCAACATGGCGAACAGGATGCAAGAGTACCAACTCCCAATGCATATGAGCTATACCAAGGATTAAAGGATATGGAAGTTGATACAGAATTAATTATTTTTAAAGGAATGGCATATAGTTCTGACCAGCCAGGAATTAATGTGGCAATTATGAAGCAGAATTTGATGTGGTTTTCCCACTATATTCTTGGAGAAAGTATGAAAGATTTTACGATTTTATGATGAATAAATGGATATCCTCACAGGATGCATAAAGATACAAAGGAACAAATGGTTCTCCATTGATTTTTAAGATGATTAAAAATGAAGATGGGATTTGGCAAATGTCATTTATGCCTCCAAAGCTTTATTTTGGGTTTATTTATTTTGACAAACTATTTGTACTTAAAGTAGGGGGCGATTGTTCAATTAGAGCGCTTCTACTTTAATGTTACTATTAGTTTAAATGGATTTTTACATAAATAGCCCAGTGGTGATATGTCAACCATAAAAAACATCAGAATTGGAAAATTCTTAAGCTACTAAGCATCTAAAAACTGTTTTTAAGCATACTCA
>NZ_JBIVCA010000039.1:0-15661 GCF_044746345.1 Lysinibacillus sp. NPDC086135
GTCACACCCGTTCCCATACCGAACACGGAAGTTAAGCTCTTTAGCGCCGATGGTAGTTGGGGGCTTCCCCCTGTGAGAGTAGGACGTCGCTAGGCGCAAAAAGTCGCTGCTGATAAACTCAGTAGTGGCTTTTTTTTATATGCAAAAGAATATTAAATACTAGCAATATATATAAAGGAGACATTTCAACCAAGTGAATGGTAAAATGTCTCTTTATTATATTTTATACAGTTGTTGTTGCTGCTCGTAGTTCTATACGACGAATCTTACCAGAAGTTGTTTTTGGTAGCTCATCGATAAAGACAATACTACGAGGATATTTATAAGGCGCTGTTAATGCTTTAACGTGCTCTTGTAGTTCTTTTATTAACTCGTCCTCATCAAGATCTCTGAAGCTTTCTCGTAAGATGACAAAGGCTTTAACAATATGGCCTCTAATTTCATCTGGAGCTGCGACTACAGCACATTCTTGTACAGCTTCATGTTTATTTAAAGCATCTTCTACTTCAAATGGCCCAATTGTATAGCCTGATGAAATAATGATGTCATCTCCTCGACCTTCAAACCAGAAGTAGCCGTCTTCATCGCATTTGGCTTGGTCTCCAGTAATATACCAATCTCCACGGAAGGCAGCTTGTGTACGTTCAGGCTCACGATAATACTCCTTAAATAGAGCAGGAGAAGATTTGTGTACTGCAATATCTCCAACTTCTCCAACCGGTGCCTCGTTGCCTTCATGATCTATAATACGGACAATATTGCCAGGTGTAGGAACACCCATTGAACCAGGACGTAAATCAATATTTTCAAGTGTGCCAATTAATAAAGTATTTTCCGTTTGTCCATAGCCATCGCGAACTTTAAGATCGAAGTTTTTCATAAATGTTTCGATGACTGGTCGATTTAATGGTTCACCAGCCGAAACAGCACTGCGTAGAGAAGATAGATTATAGTCTTTTAAATTATCAATCTTCGCCATAATTCGATATTCCGTTGGAGTACAGCACAATACATTAACCTTTTCTTCTTGAAGCAGTTTAAGGTATGTTTTTGCATCAAATCCTCCGTGGTATACTAATGCAGTTGCGCCCAGCATAATAGTCGATAAAAATGGGCTCCAAATCCATTTTTGCCACCCTGGAGCTGCTGTAGCCCAAACTAAGTCACTTTCACGTACACAAAGCCATTGTGAAGCAGCTGTTCTAATATGTGCATATCCCCATCCGTGTGAATGAACAACTCCTTTTGGTTTGCCAGTTGTGCCAGATGTATAAGAAAGAAATGCCATATCATCTCTTTTAGTAGTAGCTGCTGTAAATGTATCTGGCTGAGTACTTGCTAATTCATCTAAAGAGGTCCAATCACCAGTAGCAGTGCCTATAAGCAATTTATTATTTAAAGCCTCCACTGAAGAAGTAATACAATCTACCTCACTTGTGAACGCTTCATAGGCTATTACTGCCCTTGCAGAAGAGTGTGCCATACGATATTCTAAATCACTTGCACGTAACATTTCTGAACAAGAAATAGGAACAATCCCAGCCTTTAGACAGCCAAGGAAGACAAAATAAGCTTCAGGCAGACGAGGAATAATAACTAATACGCGATCTCCTTTTTGAAGCCCCTTCTTCGTAAAGGCATGCGCGTATTGATTCATTTTTTGAACAAGTTCAACATAGGAAATTGTTTGACGCTCCTGCTGAGTATTTAGCCACCGTATTGCTTGGCGATCACTATCTCGAGAAAATTTCTCCAATTCCTCTGTAATATTATAGAATTCCGGTGCAATTAAATCGTTTGTTACCATGTGAACATTCCTCCCCCAAACAAATTTATTAGAAAATTCATAAAACTATTTCTATTTTAACAATTACAATAATATACAGCAAGAATATTCTGACCATGAAATAGAAATATTAGATTTAATAGAGAACTATTAGGTTTCTTGTTGCTGCATAGGAAGACTTCGACAAAAAATATAAAAATTTTCACAAAAAGTATTGCATAATTTATAATGCTTGCTATAATAATAAATGTACTTAAGAGGTTTTAAAAACCGAATTGAATAGTATTGTTCCGAAGTAGCTCAGTTGGTAGTAGCACCTGACTGTTAATCAGGTTGTCGCAGGTTCGAGTCCTGCCTTCGGAGCCATTTTTTTGCTCATTTTTAAAGGTGATGTATACATAAAAAATTTTAAAAAAGTATTGCATCGTACGACAAAAAATGTTATCATAATACTTGTCTTGTTTGAGACATTTGAAAATGGCCCCTTGGTCAAGTGGTTAAGACACCGCCCTTTCACGGCGGTAACACGGGTTCGAATCCCGTAGGGGTCACCATTTTTAAAGCATTGTAGTAATGCAAAGGCTTAAAAATAAAATAAAAAACTGTAAAGAAATGAACACCTGTTTCTATGGAGGATTAGCTCAGCTGGGAGAGCATCTGCCTTACAAGCAGAGGGTCGGCGGTTCGAGCCCGTCATCCTCCACCATAATGTGTTATTTCGGAGGGGTAGCGAAGTGGCTAAACGCGGCGGACTGTAAATCCGCTCCTTAGGGTTCGGCGGTTCGAATCCGTCCCCCTCCACCAGTTTTTTTATAAATGATTGGGGTATAGCCAAGCGGTAAGGCAACGGATTTTGATTCCGTCATGCCTAGGTTCGAATCCTAGTACCCCAGCCATATTTATTTTTTTGAGCCATTAGCTCAGTTGGTAGAGCATCTGACTTTTAATCAGAGGGTCGAAGGTTCGAGTCCTTCATGGCTCACTTTTATAACAAAAAAAAGTGTAACATTAACTACAGATACTAATCTCTTGCTGAAAACAGCAGGAGATTTTTTTATGCTCTTTTAAATTGCATAAATATTCATAAAATTGCGAGGTTGAGCCAAGAAGGATGCAGGCTTTACAATAGTCTTACAATCTAAAGGGGGTATGAAAAAATGAATAAACTAAATGTTTCTATTATTGGTGTACCAACAGATTATGGGCAAACTCGCAGAGGGGTAGATATGGGGCCGAGTGCTATTCGTTACGCAGGCGTTGTAGAGCGCTTAGAGGCAATAGGGCATGTAGTACATGATCAAGGGGATATACGTGTTAGTCAAAAACAAGAAGGCACTATTGTTGATAAACAGCTACTTAATTTAGAGGAAGTTATCGATGTAAGTACGTCTTTGGCGAAAAGTGTAAATGAAGCAATTGAACAAAAGGAGTTTCCACTTGTACTTGGTGGCGACCATAGTATTGCTATTGGTACTCTTGCAGGGCTAGGTGAGCATTATAAAAATTTAGGCGTTATTTGGTTTGATGCGCACGCTGACTTAAACACACCTAAAACGACGCCGTCTGGTAATATACATGGTATGCCATTAGCTGTAAGCATTGGACTTGGTCATGAACGGTTAGTGAAAATTCGTAATAATGTACCGAAAATTAAACCTGAAAACGTTATTATTATAGGAGCGCGTTCTGTAGATCCAGGAGAACGTGAATTAATTAGCCAGCAAGGAATCAAAGTATATACAATGCATGAGGTAGATCGTCTTGGAATGACGCGTGTAATGGAAGATGCTCTAGGTTATTTAAGGGAGCGCAATGTAGATGGTTTGCATTTATCACTTGATTTAGACGGTTTAGATCCACTTTATACGCCTGGGGTTGGGACACCTGTACCTGGTGGTATTACATATCGAGAAAGCCATTTGGCAATGGAAATGCTTCAGGAATCAGGTATGCTAACATCTGCTGAATTCGTTGAAGTTAATCCGATTCTAGATGAGAAGAATAGAACTGCCGATGTTGCAGTAGCATTAATGGGCTCTTTATTTGGCGAAACTCTAGTTTAAAGAAATTTAACAAAAAATTGCCTATTGCCACAATGTATAAAAATCTTTTGCTATAATTAATAATAAAACGAAACTTTTCTTATCGATAGGCCGTATAGTATAAGACAGTTGTAAAGGTGGAGAAATAAACACAATGGATGCGTTAGTAAACAAGAAAATTAAACAAGTGCTTAAAGGTGATCAAAACGCATTTGCAGATATTGTGAGTCTCTATCAGCACAAACTGTACCAAGTATGCTATAGGATGTTAGGGAACAAGCAAGAATCTGAGGACATTGCACAAGAAGCTTTTGTTCGTGCCTATATGAATTTGCATACTTTTGATCAGAAAAGAAAATTTGCGACGTGGCTTTATCGTATAGCGACAAACCTTTGTATAGACCGTATCCGGAAGAAAAAGCCGGATTACTATTTAGATGCAGAAGTAGCTGGTACAGAAGGACTTGATATGTATTCGCAGATCGCAGCAGATGACCAGCTACCTGAAGAACAGATAGAGCAAATGGAACTGCAAGATCGTATTCAATATGAAATTGGACGTTTGCCTGATAAATACCGTTCAGTTATAGTATTGAAATATATTGAAGAATTATCATTACAGGAAATTAGCGAGATATTAGATATGCCTCTTGGAACGGTGAAAACGAGGATTCACCGCGGACGTGAAGCGTTACGAAAGCAATTAAATAATCTGTAGGAGGGGAAGCGTCATGAATACTTGTCCAGAGCATATAATAGACTATATCCATGATTATTTAGATGGTGACATTAGTCGTGAGCATGAGCAAGAGTTAAAGCGACATTTGCATACATGCAGTGATTGTAAACAGTTGATGCAGGAATTAAGTGAAACAATCGCCTTTGTGAAGAGCGCTTCCCACATTACATCACCTCCGCATTTTGAAGAAGCCGTGATGGCTCGTTTACCGAAACCCAAAAGTCGTGTAGGGATGCAAAAGTGGATTCGTCGGCATCCACTCTTTGTGGCAGCAGCAGTTTTTTGTTTATTCATGAGTGCAACTTTACTAGGTAGTTTTATGGATGACCGACAGTTCTCCGTGACTAAACAGCCAAACCTAGTTGTTGAAGGGCAAACGGTTATTGTGCCGAAGGGTGAAATTGTAAAAGGCGACATTATTGTTAAAAATGGTGATTTAATTGTTGAGGGTGAAGTGGATGGCAATGTCACTGTTATTAACGGGCAGTATATGGCATCTTCGGCAGTTGTTTCGGGAAAAATAGAAGAAATTGACGAAGTATTCGAATGGCTTTGGTATACGATTAAAAATTCAGTGAAGTCTGCTGTAACATTCGAGGAGAAACAAGCAACTAAATAACACTCTATACGTCCTAATAGATAGTGCACGTGAGAGGCTGAAAGGTCTACTCTTTTGAGTAGACTTTTTATTTGAAAAAAGTTACATTTGATAAGAATGTGCTATACTTATATGTGTATGGATTCGCAATGAAAAGTGGGGGATGCCACGTGCAAATTATCGAACATTTCGCTAATTTAACACCTGTGAATATTGTTATTAACTTATTAGATGTACTGCTCGTATGGTACGTTATTTATAAAATTTTAACCCTCATTAAAGGTACAAAGGCTGTCCAATTATTAAAAGGCATTTTCGTCATTATTATTGCGCGCCTTGCTACAGACTTTTTTGGGTTAGAAACGTTAGGTTGGATGTTAAAACAAGTCATCGAATTCGGTTTCTTGGCGATTATTATCATTTTCCAACCTGAAATAAGACGTGGTCTTGAACAAATTGGTAGAGGGAAGTTGTTCCAACGTTCGATTAGTCAAGTTGAGGAAGAACAAACAAGGCTTATTGAGGCGATGAAGAAATCTGTTAGTTATATGGCCAAGCGTCGTATAGGGGCGTTAATTTCTATTGAAAAAGAAACTGGTCTAAATGAATATATTGAAACAGGTATAGGTCTAAATGCTGAGATTTCATCTGAATTATTGATCAACATTTTTATACCTAATACACCGCTACATGATGGAGCGGTTATCATGCAAAAAGATAAAATATCGGCAGCGGCTTGTTATTTACCGCTTTCTGAGAGTCCGTTTATCTCAAAAGAGCTTGGGACACGTCACCGTGCTGCACTTGGCTTAAGTGAAGTGACAGATGCCATTACTATTGTCGTATCAGAGGAAACCGGTGCCATTAGTATTACACTGAATGGTAATCTACATCGAAATCTTTCTTTAGAGGAATTCGAAGGACTGTTACGTAAAATGTGGTTCGGATCAGCACAGGAATCAAATGCAGCCTCTAAGTTAACTTGGAGGGGGAAAAAGAATGGATAAAATGATGGATAGCCCTTGGGTGTTACGAATTGTTGCGCTAATTTTAGCCTTATTGTTATTTTTCTCCGTTCGTGCTGAATTATCCCCTTCAAATAAAACAATAATGAGTGAGCAAACAGCGGTAATCCGAGATGTACCAGTAGATGTTTTTTATGACGATAAGAACCTCATTGTAACAGGGATACCAAAGACAGTAGATGTTACGATAAAAGGTCCAATGACACTCGTTTTACAGGCTCAAGCGTCGAAGGATTTTTCTGTATTTGCAGATTTGAGTAAATTACTCATAGGTGAGCATAATGTTCGACTACAATACGAAAATATTTCGGAGAAGTTGCAAGTTACATTAGACCCTGCGATTGTAAAGGTTAACATTGAGGAAAAGGTCACACAAGAGTTTCGTGTTGACCCTGAGCTAAATACTCGTTTACTTGAAGAAGGATATATTTTAAATGGCATGATTGCTAATCCAGCTACGGTGTATATTACAGGTGCCAAAAGTGCAATTGAAAATATTAGCTATGTAAAAGCTACTGTAACGGGTGAACAAGGCTTGAAAGAACCGTTCTCACAAGTAGCGGCAGTTAAAGTACTAGATCGTGATTTAAATAAGTTAGACGTGACGATTGAACCAGGAACTGTGAAGGTAGAAGTAGATATTGGGGCTTACAGTAGAGAGTTGCCTGTTGTGCTGAAGGAAATAGGAAAAGCAGAGAATGGTATTACCGTCAACCAATTAACAATTAGTCCTACAAAGGTGAGAGTATACGGTAGAAAATCTATGATAGATACTTTAACTGCAATACCATTAGAGGTTGATTTATCAAAAATTACAGAATCAAAAACTTATGAATTTGAAGTGAAATTGCCAGAAGGTGTGACAAAAATATCTGACCCAAAAATTAAAGTGAAGGCAGATATTACGAAGGTAGAGCAGGAAAAAACAACAACGACAACAACTACTAACCCTCCTGCTCCTACACCTACTCCTTCGCCACCTTCAGAGGAGACTAGCACTCCTTCTGATAACAACACGCCGCCGCCTACTGATAAAACAGAAGAAGATATTGATTCTTAAACAATAACTGACTATAATTTTATTTTGATTCAGTAGAGATTTCGTTTCTATCGGTAAAGGTATTCTTTAACGAGAAGAAGTTACTTAGGCTAAAATCAAAATACCCTATGCTAAAATTTATCTGTGCTTATTTACAAGCCCAGATAAATTACATAGGGGCATAATTAATAGTTACCAGTGAATGAACGAAAATAGACTTTTCCAAAAGTAAGCAGACGAGTGTTCTAGTTGTCAGCATAGACAAGCATGACCGCCGTCTTGCATTGAAGGAGAGAATAATTAAAATGGGTAAATATTTTGGAACAGATGGCGTCCGTGGCGTCGCGAATAGTGAATTAACACCGGAGTTTGCATTTAAACTTGGCCGTGTAGGTGGTTACGTTTTAACGAAGGATGCAACTGACCGTCCAAAGGTTTTAATCGGTCGTGACACACGTATTTCAGGTGAAATGCTTGAAGGTGCACTTGTAGCTGGTCTTTTATCAATCGGCGTAGAGGTAATGCGTCTTGGTGTTATTTCGACACCAGGTGTGGCCTATCTTACTCGAATGATGAGCGCAAATGCAGGCGTTATGATTTCAGCTTCACATAACCCAGTAGCTGACAATGGTATTAAATTTTTCGGTCCTGATGGCTTTAAGCTAACGGACGCGCAAGAAGCTGAAATCGAAGCAATATTAGATGCTCAAGATGATACTTTACCACGTCCAATAGGGGCAGATTTAGGTTCTGTAAGCGACTACTTCGAGGGTGGACAAAAATATATTCAATACTTAAAACAAACAGTGGCTGAAGAATTTGAAGGCATCCACGTAGCATTAGATTGTGCGCATGGCGCTACGTCTTCGCTAGCTACACACCTATTTGCAGATTTAGAAGCGGATATCTCAACGATGGGTGCCTCACCAACAGGTTTAAATATTAATGACGGTGTCGGTTCAACACATCCAGATGGATTAGCTAAATTTGTCACAGAAAAGGGTGCTGATGTTGGTTTAGCATTCGATGGCGATGGTGACCGTTTAATCGCAGTAGATGAAAACGGTAAAATTGTTGATGGTGATCAAATTATGTTCATCATTGGTAAGCATTTAAATACAGTTGGTCGCTTGAAAAAGCAAACAATTGTTTCGACGGTTATGAGTAACATGGGCTTCTACAAAGCTGTTGAAGATAACGATATGCATAGTGTACAAACAGCTGTAGGTGATCGTTACGTTGTGGAAGAAATGCGTGCTAATGATTATAATCTTGGTGGCGAGCAATCTGGTCATATTGTTTTCCTAGACTTTAACACAACTGGAGATGGCTTATTAACAGGTATTCAGCTTGTTAACATTATGAAGGCTACAGGTAAAAAACTATCAGAGCTTGCTTCTGAAATGAAAATTTTCCCGCAGCGTTTAGTCAACGTACGTGTAACAGACAAGCATGCTGTGACAGAAAATGAAAAAGTTGCTGCAGTGATTGCTGAAGTAGAAGCAGATATGGCTGGTAACGGTCGCGTGTTAGTGCGTCCTTCTGGTACTGAGCCACTTGTACGAGTAATGGTGGAAGCGGCTACAGAAGAAGACTGTGAGCGTTACGTAGAGCGTATAGCAGATGTTGTCCGTGCAGAAATGGGCTTAACTGAATAAATAGTATAAACTCGATTTCCTTTGATAGGAGGTCGAGTTTTTATTTTTTGCCTTACAAATGAAATTGATGGATTGAACATGATTAATTATTGAAAGCTCTACCAACGAAAAAATGAATGCTTTCGAAAAGAATGGGAACAGTAGTACAGAGTCACAATAACAAGGAGTGTTGTATTGCAATGGCTAAAATTGCTACAGTGATTACCAATATGTTTGAGGACGCTGAGTATACAAGTCCTAAAGGAGCATTAGAAGCGGCAGGTCATGAACTAATAACGATTGATACGACGGCAGGCATTGAAGTAGAAGGTAAGCATGGAGAGAAAGTAAAAATCGATAAAGATATCGATGAGGTAAATGCTTCTGAATTTGATGCATTATTCATCCCAGGTGGTTTTTCTCCTGATATACTACGTGTAGATGATCGTGTTGTGGCATTTGTCAAAGAATTTATGGATGAGATGAAGCCGACCTTTGCTATTTGTCATGGACCTCAATTACTCATTACGGCAAAAACATTAAATGGTCGTGACGCAACTGGCTACAAATCGATTCGTGTAGATTTAGAAAATGCAGGTGCGATATTTCATGACGAGGAAGTGTTTGTTTGCCAAAAGCAATTGGTAACAAGTCGCACACCAGAGGATCTACCAGCATTTAATCGAGAAATTGTAAAATTATTGGAGAGTAACGAAGGCTAAGCTTAAAAGGCACAAGTAGTTTGCCTGTGCCTTTTATGTTTTAACTTCTTTCAGCGAGTGTCCAAGCATCCGTAAAAGAAGTTAAAGCCTTCCGGTGGATGTCACGAAAATCGGAAAAGGAGTTAATAAAGGATGCTAGCCTAAAATTATCGCATCCATGCGATAACAGCTAACCGACCTGCATCGGTGCCGCTGCCTCTACGCTTTCGCACAAAAACATTTGCGAGCATAAGCACAATCCCGATTCCGGCGCAATTATGCCGATGCATAGTTATTTTAATTAAAACAGCCCTACTTCTTTTTCAACGCAATAATAGCATTGGTAATTTGCCCGAGTCCGATACCAATGATAATGCCAACACCAGCGCCAATTGCCGTGTTAATCCAGCCTCTATCAACAAAAGCTTCATATCCACCGCCAGATAGAAAACCGCTTAGTCCGCCAATACCTAATCCTAAAAATAGAAAGCCACCATAAAACAGTCCGATTGCCTCATAATCTGCGGGATCACGATTTTCGTAATACTGCTGAAAGCGTTCGTTTAAATCCTCAGATTGCTCAGAATTACTGGCGAATTGCAATTTCTCGCTAGCCTTATTAAAAGCTTCTTGCTCCGTTAAACCTTGTGACATTAAATCATTCATATAATCGCTCATATAGAGTATCATGTCATCTTGTGCTTCTCGCCCCTGATCGGAACGGCCTTTAAACTTCGACAATTGCTTGTCAATTTTCCGTTTAGTTTGCCCACTTTTCTTGCGCAGCTTTTCTATATAAGTCATCTCAGCGTCCTGCAAATAATTCTGGGATTGTTCTTTCGTAAAACGATTAATTCTCTCCTGAATTTCACGACTAAAGCTCATGTTTGTTCCCTCCATTATTTCTTAAAATTTCAATACGACTACTTAAAAAATCCCATTTAGCCCAGAAGGATATTAATTTTTCTCGTCCTTGTTCATTAAGCGTATAAAATTTCCTTGGTGGACCCATTTCAGATGGCTTTTTGACAATATTGACAAGGCGATTTCTTTCCAATCGCATAAGTAACGCATACACAGTTCCTTCAGCTATGCCCTCGAACCCCATCTGCGTGAGATATTTGACAATCTCATAACCATATATTTCACCACGGCTAATGATTTCTAATACAATACCTTCTAAGACTCCTTTGAGCATTTCACTCAGATTATCCATGATCTCACCCCCAGGCTTAGCTTTACCTGTACTAAGTGTTGCTAAGTACTGTATATAGTATTGCTAAGTAGTGGCTTTGTCAAGCAATAAAAGAATGGGATTTCTCCAGGTAGATAGTTACTTTTGGACGATTTATCTTCGACACTGTTCAAAATAAATCCATAGCCGAAAATATTTATTGCTGACATAAGGAAAAAACATCATAGTTTAAACTTCTTTATGTAACGTAAGTGAAGCGGCAGCTCAATTATGCCAAGGCATAAATCTCAAGATAGGCTTTATAGCAGATTGTTTGTCTACTTTTTGTCACTGAAAAGTAGGATAAATAGGTGTTTTTTATAACGAAAATTTGACGTATAGCATATGATTGAGTATGATGGAGAAGTTGAATATGAGGTCCGACCTTATCATTTAACGAGAGCGCATAAGGAGGGAAGAAAGCGCAAAATCGGAAAACAATTATAGCGCCTGAGCTGAAGAAATTGGACGAAACTATCTTCAGCAGACGAGGTGGAGGTTTATCGAAAGTTCGGCGGATGCCTCCCGATCGACGTACCCGATTGTCACTTTTCATTTTGAAAGCATTTAAGCGATTGAATGTACAGAAAATGAAAAAGGTATAGTTAAAGCAATAGATAAATAGAGAAACCGCACGTATCGAATGGGTACTGTTCAGATGGCTGAATGGGTGTTAACAATGTGCATGTATTAGTTTGCTTATTTTACATAAAAAATTAGCATGGCTTTTACATTCATTAAAAAATTCGATAGGTTGAGGTCTAGTTTGTCGTTGCGTCAAATTGACAATATCGGAGGAAAAGGAATTTATGTGTGGAATTGTAGGATATATTGGAGAATCAGATGCAAAGGAAATTTTATTAAAAGGTTTAGAGAAACTAGAGTACCGTGGCTATGACTCAGCGGGTATCGCAGTACGTAACGAAGATGGTGTAACAGTCTTTAAAGAAAAGGGACGTATTGCAGATTTACGTGATGCAGTGGACGAGGACGTTGCTGCCAAAGTGGGTATCGGCCATACACGTTGGGCAACTCATGGTGTGCCAAACCGTTTGAATGCACACCCTCACCAAAGTGCATCAGGACGTTTTACGCTAGTACACAACGGAGTTATCGAAAACTATCATTTATTACAAAAAACTTATTTAAAAGGTATTCCGATGAAATCTGATACAGACACAGAGGTCATCGTGCAATTAGTAGAGCTATTTGTGAAAGAAGGTTTAAGCACGGCTGATTCATTCCGTAAAACATTATCTTTATTACATGGCTCTTACGCATTAGCTCTATTAGATGCAGAAGCGGCAGATACAATTTTCGTTGCGAAAAACAAATCTCCACTTTTAGTTGGTGTTGGTGAAGGCTTTAATGTTGTAGCTTCAGATGCGATGGCAATGCTACAGGTAACAGATCAATATGTGGAGCTACACGATAAAGAGGTCGTAATCGTACACAAAGCTAGCGTTGAAATTACAAAGTTAGACGGTACATTAGTAGAACGTTCTCCATATACAGCTGAGCTTGATATGAGCGATATTGAAAAAGGTACGTACCCTCACTATATGTTAAAAGAAATGGATGAGCAGCCAACAGTTATTCGTAAAATCATTCAAGCGTACGAAGGTGAGAATGGCGAATTAACAATTGACGCTACTATTTTAGAAGCATTACAAGCAGCAGACCGTCTATATATTATTGCAGCCGGCACAAGCTATCATGCAGGTCTAATCGGTAAGCAATATTTTGAAAAAATGGCTGGTATCCCAGTGGAAGTTCATATTTCAAGTGAATTCGGCTACAATATGCCATTACTTTCAGAAAAACCATTGTTTATCTTTATTACACAATCAGGTGAAACAGCAGATAGCCGTCAAGTACTTGTGAAAATTAAAGAGCTTGGTTATCCAACATTAACGATTACAAACGTACCTGGCTCTACACTTTCACGTGAGGCAGACCATACATTGTTATTACATGCAGGTCCAGAAATTGCGGTAGCCTCTACAAAAGCGTATGTAGCACAAGTAGCTGTACTTGCTCTAACAGCATATGTAACAGCGAAAGCTAATGGCAAAGGCTTAGAATACGATTTAAAACAAGAACTTGCGATTGCAGCAAACGGTATCCAAACAATTATCGATTCAAAAGATGTTTTAGAGGATATTGCTGAGGACTACTTAAAAATCGCACGCAACGCATTCTTCATCGGCCGTAACATAGACTTCTATGTAAGCCTTGAGGGTGCCCTAAAGCTAAAAGAAATCTCTTATATCCAAGCAGAAGGCTTTGCAGGTGGCGAGCTAAAACACGGAACAATTGCCTTAATCGAAGAAGGTACACCGGTGTTTGCCCTTGTTACACAAGCAGCAGTAGGATTAAACATCCGTGGTAACGTCAAAGAGGTAGCAGCACGTGGAGCATACCCATGCATTATTGCCATGGCTGGCGTAGATGAAGACGGTGACCGTTTAGTAATCCCTCAAGTTCATGAATTACTTACACCACTAGTTTCTGTAGTGCCATTACAATTAATTAGCTATTACGCAGCATTACACCGCCGCTGTGATGTGGATAAACCACGTAACTTGGCTAAATCGGTGACTGTTGAGTAATTGTTGAGATAGAGTTCAATTGTGAGTTATAACTAATACTGTCACATTTTATAATTATATTTGTCATATAAAATATAAGATGATGTGACACTAAAATAAACCTTGGTACAGTGTAGTTGTTATTGTATCAAGGTTTATATTTTTTCCAAATTATTTTTTATAGTAAAATACATTACAAATAAGATTAAAAACTTCTGCAAAATTTATAATTAATATTGTCATTTTTGTTGAGTTTCAAAAAAGTCGTATACTTTACATTAAAGCGAGATAGTTAATTATTTACTTACCAGTTCTTTACTTTATTGATCTCATTAATTGGATCGGTTATTTCTTGTTAGTTCAAATCCGCTGAACACTTCAAAAGTTCTTTAAAAACAATATTGTATACCCATTTCAGCCTAATTACCGATAGCATATTAAATGATTATCCTTTATGTTTAATAGGTCGTAAAAGACACTATCGGGTATATCCTGCAAATATATGAAATGATAGGTGGATACAATGAATTATCAAGTCTTATTATATTACCATTACACGAAAATTGAAGATCCAGCTGCATTTTCAGCAGCGCACTTAGCAATGTGTAAAGAAATCGGTTTAAAAGGTCGTATTTTAGTAGCCAATGAGGGCATTAACGGTACTGTTTCAGGTACGATTGAGCAAACGGAGCAATACATGGCAAGCATGGAAGCAGACCCATTATTTGAAGGCATTGTCTTCAAAATTGATGCGACAGATGAGCATGTATTCAAAAAAATGCACGTACGCCCACGTCCTGAGTTAGTAAACTTAGGCTTAGAAGAAGACGTAAACCCACATGAATTAACAGGTCGCTACCTGTCACCAGAACAATTCCTTGCTGAAATTCAAGATGAAAATACAGTAGTATTAGATGTGCGTAACACGTATGAATACGATGTCGGCCATTTTCGTGGCGCGATTCGACCAGATGTACAAAACTTCCGCGATACACCGGAATGGGTACGTGCAAACCGCGAGCTATTCGAAGGGAAAAATGTTTTAACATACTGCACGGGCGGGATTCGTTGTGAGAAGTTTTCGGGCTGGATGAAACGTGAAGGCTTTGGCGATGTTGGCCAATTACACGGCGGTGTTGCAACATACGGAAAAGACCCTGTTGTGAAAGGCCAATTATGGGACGGTCAAATGTACGTATTTGATGAGCGTTTAACGGTACCGATTAATCAAGTGGAGCATGTTATTATCGGTCGTGATCACTATGACGGCGAACCTTGTGAACGTTACATTAACTGTGCAAACCCTGAATGTAACAAGCAAATCATTGCATCTGAAGAAAATGAAGCAAAGCATTTAGGTGGCTGTACAATCGAATGTACAAAGCATGCGCGAAACCGCTACATTGTGCGTCACAATTTAACAGAAGAGCAAGTAGCGCAAACAATTGAGGCATTACAAGCATAAGCATGAAAGCTGTCTAAACATAAAAACGTCATTTTTAAAACACTAAAATAACCCTTGATACAGAGTAGTTTTTGCTGTATCAAGGGTTATATTTTTTGTTTTTTACAATAGAAGACATAACAAATAAGATGAAAAACTTCCTGCAAAAAATGTTGGATTTGGAACGAGGTGGTTAATTTATTTACTTACTGGTCCTTTATTGATCTCAGTAAGTTTAGAATTAATGAAAAAGATTTTTCCGTTGACATCTGTTACCCCAAAGCAAGCTAATCTTTTAGAGTGCATATCTAAATATTTTTCAGCCGTTTCTTTGGTTTCGAAAAGACAAATTCCACCGGCCTCTTTAGTTTCTTGACCAGGTTGTCATAGGTGTCATAACGACTCTATTCTTGATTGTTATTCCGCTTCTGAATGTGAAGGATTCAAATAACTTACATATTTTTGATACCTCTCTATCCATTATTTTAAAGATCCTGATTATATCTTTAAATGCCATCTTATGGATGATAAAAGATGAATGAATGTAAATTACACTAAAACGGTAACGGTAGTCTAACGAACAGACTGCAATTGGTACAAATATCACTTATAATAAGAACTTTCTACAGAAGTGGAGGGATCTGATGTATCCATATGTTTGCGGGTGGTGTTAGCTAACGCTGATACTACCCCTAGGGCTGAAAAAACAAAAACCAAGAATGCCGTAAAATGATATGCTCCCTATTAGGTAGACAGATTAAAAAATAAAATCTGTTGATCTAAGGGGAGTATTTTTTATGGGGCGAAGCAAACATCCACTCGAGT
>NZ_JBIVCA010000040.1:5000-12387 GCF_044746345.1 Lysinibacillus sp. NPDC086135
CACTGGTCTAAATAAGGGTCTTTGCGCCGAAAATGTACCGGGGCTAAAGCCATACACCGAAGCTGTGGATGCACGTATGTGCGTGGTAGCGGAGCGTTCCGTAAGCCTGTGAAGGGACAGTCGTGAGACATCCTGGAGGTATCGGAAGTGAGAATGCTGACATGAGTAACGATAAAGGGAGTGAGAGACTCCCTCGCCGAAAGTCCAAGGGTTCCTGCTTAAAGTTAATCTGAGCAGGGTTAGCCGGCCCCTAAGGCGAGGCCGAAAGGCGTAGTCGATGGGAACCACGTTAATATTCGTGGGCCTGCAGGTAGTGACGGATTGCGTGTGTTGTCAGGTCTTATTGGATTGATCTGGCAGCGAAGCGGTTCCAGGAAATAGCTCCTGCATATAGACCGTACCCTAAACCGACACTGGTGGACTGGTAGAGAATACCAAGGCGCTTGAGAGAACTGCGTTGAAGGAACTCGGCAAAATGCACGCGTAACTTCGGAAGAAGCGTGACCCTTCTATAGGCAACTATTGGAGGGTGGCACAGACCAGGGGGTAGCGACTGTTTACCAAAAACACAGGGCTCTGCGAAGTCGCAAGACGACGTATAGGGTCTGACGCCTGCCCGGTGCTGGAAGGTTAAGAGGAGATGTGCAAGCATTGAATTGAAGCCCCAGTAAACGGCGGCCGTAACTATAACGGTCCTAAGGTAGCGAAATTCCTTGTCGGGTAAGTTCCGACCTGCACGAATGGCGTAACGACTTCCCCGCTGTCTCCAACGCAGACTCAGTGAAATTGAATTCCCCGTGAAGATGCGGGGTTCCTGCGGTTAGACGGAAAGACCCCGTGCACCTTTACTATAGCTTTACACTGGCATTCGTGTCGACATGTGTAGGATAGGTGGTAGACTTTGAAGCAGTGGCGCCAGCCATTGTGGAGTCATCCTTGAAATACCACCCTTATCTATATGGATGTCTAACTGCGGCCCGTTATCCGGGTCCAGGACCGTGTATGGTGGGTAGTTTGACTGGGGCGGTCGCCTCCTAAAGAGTAACGGAGGCGCGCGATGGTAGGCTCAGAACGGTCGGAAATCGTTCGTCGAGTGCAATGGCATAAGCCTGCCTGACTGCAAGACTGACAAGTCGAGCAGAGACGAAAGTCGGTCATAGTGATCCGGTGGTCCCGCGTGGAAGGGCCATCGCTCAACGGATAAAAGGTACGCCGGGGATAACAGGCTGATGACCCCCAAGAGTCCATATCGACGGGGTTGTTTGGCACCTCGATGTCGACTCATCGCATCCTGGGGCTGGAGCAGGTCCCAAGGGTATGGCTGTTCGCCATTTAAAGCGGTACGTGAGTTGGGTTCAGAACGTCGTGAGACAGTTCGGTCCCTATCTGCCGTGGGTGTAGGAATATTGATAGGATCTGTCCCTAGTACGAGAGGACCGGGATGGACGTATCTCTGGTGGACCTGTTGTCGTGCCAACGGCATAGCAGGGTAGCTATATACGGACGGGATAACCGCTGAAGGCATCTAAGCGGGAAACCCACCTAAAAACGAGTATTCCCTATCAGAGCCGTGGAAGACTACCACGTTGATAGGCCGGGTGTGGAAGTGCGGCAACGCATGTAGCTTACCGGTACTAATAGCTCGATCGACTTGATCACTCTCATTTACAATATCCATCAAGCGAAGCTTGATGAATATTGGTTTAGTTTATGTCCTTACGGCTGAGCGCCTGACTAACGTCAGGCTAGCCTGCAGACAGCACGCCGAAACATCGGCGACGCGCAGTCTTTCTTTGGAGAGGGGCGCGCTTGCGAAGCTTACGCTTCGAAATGCTTAAACTGATACCAAAGAAAACAGCACGAAAGACAACCAGCTTCTCATATTTGTGTTCTTCGCCGACCTGGTGGTTATGGCGGAGCGGCTGCACCCGATCCCATTCCGAACTCGGCCGTGAAACGCTCCAGCGCCAATGGTACTTTGTCTTAAGACACGGGAGAGTAGGTCGCTGCCAGGTCTGCTAAGCACACAAATATCAACATCTTCTCAAATCATACAAAACAGACTAACAAACGATAATCGCCAAAAATACCCAACCGGTTCTAAATATTCTCCTTGGCGCGGGGTGGAGCAGCCCGGTAGCTCGTCAGGCTCATAACCTGAAGGCCGCAGGTTCAAATCCTGCCCCCGCAACCAAATCCCCTCAAAATACGTCCATGATCTTATACCGCCCGATGCATGTATCTCTACTTATGTGCAGGCTTCTCCGAGCAACCCGTTCGACCTAAAATCGATTCACTGGATCGATTTTTTAACGGTCTCTCCTCATCAGGCGCAGAACCAGAACGGGTGAAGGCGACCAGCAATCCATCGACTGTCGATTAAACGACGAATGGGGCAAATCCGGCTAATAAACACTGAAACGTACGCATCCGCTGAAGGCCGCCTTGCTGATATAATTTAATGATCTGATTTTGTGTCCTGTATTTTGAAGCGAGATACCAGGAGCGTCACGTGAGTTCTCACAGGATAGATTTACCCAATAAGGGCGTTGTAAGCCGTCGCTGGCCGGCTGCATTGAAGGAAGAAATTGTTTTGGCAACGCTTGAGGCGGGCGCGAGTGTTGCATCGGTCGCCCGGCTGTTGATTTCCACCCAGAAGTGAGCCGGAATTTTCACCGAGAAGTGAGCCACCATTAATTATGGATTCCGGCTTATGCTTAGGTCAAGTCATTGGTTTTTTCCTTTGTCTTTTTGAGCTGCTGCTGCAGAACTCGCTTTAAATCTGAAGCTATCGTTTCCAGTTTCCAGGATATGACAGCGGTGCGTCAGTCTATCGAGAAGTGCCGTCGTCATCTTTGCATCGCCAAAGACGCTGGCCCATTCGCTGAAGCTGAGATTGGTCGTGATGACAACGCTGGTACGCTCATAGAGCTTGCTGAGCAGGTGGAATAGAAGTGCTCCCCCTGACGCACTGAATGGCAGATATCCAAGTTCGTCCAGGATCACCAAATCCAGCCGTGTTAAGTTCTCAGCAATCTGGCCTGCCTTACCCTTGGCCTTTTCCAGTTCAAGTGCGTTGACGAGCTCAATGGTTGAGAAGAAACGAACCTTGCGCCGATAATGTTCGATGGCATGAACACCGATGGCTGTTGCGGCATGGGTCTTCCCTGTTCCCGGTCCGCCAATCAGCACGATATTCTGCGCCTCATTGAGGAACTCACAGCGATGTAGCTGTCGTAAGCTTGCTTCATTGATCTCGCTGGCTGCGAAGTTAAATGCCGAGAGGTCCTTATAAGCAGGGAAGCGGGCTGCTTTCATGTGGTAGGCAACAGAACGAACTTCTCGTTCGGCCAGCTCAGCTTTGAGCAGTTGAGACAGGATCGGAACTGCAGCTTCAAAAGCGGGCGCACCCTGCTCGATGAGGTCAGTAACCGCCTGTGCCATACCATGTATCTTCAAACTGCGAAGCATGATGACAATAGCCCCACTGGCAGGATCATGACGCATGACGGCCTCCCGTTAGCTGCATGCGTAGATCATCATACCGCTCAACGTTGGCTTTAGGCTCATGCTTTAAGTTCAATGCCTGCGGAGTGTCGAGGTTTGGTCCGTTGCTTGTCTTACCATCAATCAGTCGGTGCAACAGATTTAGCACATGGGTTTTGGTCGCCACACCTTCGCAAAGAGCGAGTTCCACAGCCGTAAGTACGGCCTGCTCATTGTGTTGCAACACCAATGCCAGTATATCAGCCATCTCGCGATCTCCGCCGGGGCGACGAAGCATAATGTCCTGTAACTGTTTGAAGGCAATCGGTAATTGAGCAAAGGGCGCGCCATTGCGCAAGGCACCTGGTTTGCGCTGGATCACTGCCAGATAATGATGCCAGTCATAAATTGTGCGTGCAGGCATTCTGTGTGATCGGTCAATGATACGTGGATGTTCACATAAGAACTGCCCTTCTGCGACGATGACAAGTCGATCAGGATAGATCCGCAGACTAACCCGACGGTTCGCAAATGATGCCGGTACACTGTAGCGATTACGCTCAAAGTTAATCAGGCAGGTCGGGGAGACACGCTTGCTTTGCTCAACAAAGCCGTCAAATGCTGCTGGCATTGGCATCAGTGATGATTGTTCACCCGCCCAAACATCCGCAATTGATCCAGTAAGAGTGCCATGCGGGATCTCATTCCAAAGCTCAATACAACGCTGTTCCAGCCACCCATTAAGTGCATCTAGATCGGGAAAGCTGGGTATTGGTTGCCACAAGCGCGGGCGAGCATCTTGCACATTCTTCTCGACCTGCCCCTTCTCCCATCCAGCAGCAGGGTTGCAGAACTCTGGCTCGAAGACATAGTGGTTCGCCATGGCAAGAAAGCGCATGTTGATATGCCGTTCTTTGCCACGGCCAACCCGGTCAACTGCCGTCTTCATGTTATCGTATATACCGCGTTCGGGCACACCACCCAGGACGCGCAACCCGTGCCAATGGGCATCGAACAGCATCTCATGGGTCTGAAGCAGGTAAGCCCTGACCACAAATGCTCGACTGTGAGACAATTTAAAATGCGCAACCTGTAACTTGGTGCGTTCTCCACCCAGCACAGCAAAATCCTCACTCCAATCAAATTGAAAAGCTTCACCCGCGCGGAAAGTCAGCGGAATGAAGGTTCCGCGCCCGCTTGTCTGCTGCTCCCGTTGGCGATCTGCACGCCAGTTCCTAGCGAAGGCTGCAACCCGGCCATAAGATCCGTCAAAACCAAGAGCGACCAGATCAGCATGAAGTTGCTTCAGATTACGGCGTTGTTTCCGCGATTTACCTGCTTCAATTTTTAGCCATGCTGCAAGCTTGTCTGCGTAAGGATCAAGCTTGCTGGGTCGATCCGGTGTCGCAAATTTAAGCTCAATCGTACCCGAGGAAACATGCTTTGTAACAGTATTGCGTGAAAGACCAGTCCGCCGTGCAATCTCACGGATCGAGAGCTTGTCCCGCAAAAACATGCGGCGAATGATGTTCAAAAGTCCCATGTGGATCACTCCGTTGTCCTCCGCTGCACAAAACAGTGGAGGCAGGGTCACATGGCTCAGTTCTCAATGGAAATTACCCCCAATTCCGGCTCACTTCTGGGTGGAAATCAACAAGTTTGATCACAAAATGTCCAATCAGGCTTTTGCTGGCTTTTGGAGTTCAGCGAGAGCCTTTGAAAGACCCTTTAAAGAAAACCGGATGTTGAGGTTTTCGCCATTCATTAAACGAAGGTGAGCGTCGGCATTCTGGCTCCGCTCAAATTGAGACAATATCTTTCGATCAAGTTTGTGCTGCGCCCAGCAGCCCGCCTCATTGCAATTGCGATATTCAAGCGTTGCAACGTCTTTGTCCCCGACGGAAAAACCAAGCCCAATCGGCAACACCACATTAAGCGGAACAAGTGCTGTCAGTAGCAAATCAGGCTGAGAAGATTTACGCGCACCATCAGATGCGGTCTTGGCAATAGCCAGCGTCAGAACAGTTGTAGCCTTATTCCCCTGCATGACTTGTGCGACTTGTGACACTTCACACTGCGAAACAAGCTTCTCTGCAGCACTCTTCGCGTTCGTGCAACGAAGAAACCAATCGTCAAAGCGTGTGGACTTTACGGATGTGTCTAACGCTTGCGCAGAAACAACGTGCGCACAAAAAGTGAGACCAGCAAAAACTGAACATAAAAAAGCCGCCCTGGAAGCCAAAGAACAATGCAATAATTTCGTCATAAAAATCATTTTTTATAAAAGAACCAAATAGGATCGACGGATGACAACATATTAGCTTTAACTAAATAGATGTTATCATCCTCAATCGTATTCGATATTATTAATGTCAATACTCCTTCATCGTCTTCATGGTTGCTAACCATTACAAGAACAAATCAATTCGACATATTTGCCACATCTAATCGATTGATACTCCTAACGTGTATCAATTTGAAACATGAAAATGTTTCTATATAATATATACTATAACAATATATATAATCGTAATATCAATATATATTAAATAATGATTGCGCTTCAATTACATTATCATCTTATAAAATTGATAGCCATTTGTTGTTTTTTGGCAGTTGCTTCGTGTTGCATGATGGATACATACATTTCAATCCGACCACTATATACAGATTCATGTTCATACTTATTGATTGATGGAGCTTCTATGTCTTTTAAGAAAATCATTAGCGCATCCGTATTTGCAATTATGGTTTCATCCACCGCTCATGCAGCTGATGCCATTGTTTCTCAGGAACCAGCCCAGATGGCTTCGGTGTTTTCATGGGGCGGCGCTTATCTTGGTGGCGAAATCGGCTGGGGCTGGGCGAACTCTAAAATATCTGATCGCAATTCGAATGGGTCGTCGGATACGCTTAAGTCAAACGGCTTCCTGGGCGGTGTTTATGCCGGTTACAACTTTGACATGGGTAACAATGTCATTTTGGGCGTTGAAGCTAATTTCGATTATTCCGACCTAAAGAAGTCGCGTGATTACGGTTTCCAGAATACATTGGCATATACGACCAAGTCACAGCTTGAATGGTCGGGCGCTCTTCGTGCGCGTGCTGGCTACGCGATTGATCGCTTTATGCCTTATATCGCAGGCGGCCTGGCATTTGGTGATGTCAAGACCAACTATGCCGATAGTGCACGTGAATTCAGCAACAGCCAGACGAAAACCGGCTGGACCATCGGTGCAGGCGTTGATTACGCGGCCACCGACAATCTCATCCTGCGTCTAGAATATCGTTACACCGATTTTGGTCATAACAATTTCGATTTTGGCAATATCGCTATGCGTAATTCAGTCAAGACCAACGATGTTCGTATCGGCGTTGCTTACAAGTTCTAAGTATCGGCTGAGCTAAATTAATGACGCCGCCGGGTGAAACCTAGCGGCGTTTTTTGCGCATGCAAACGAGCAAGCTCCGTGAGGTTGTTTTTACCTTGAAGAAAACGAGGAACATTTGCCCCCCATCAAAACTAAGGACAGATCAAACGCACGCATTACAAAACAATGAAGCCCACAATCTAAAATAATTGGCTAGATAGTAGTTTTATGCAATAATTCACAACCTTTCATAAGGAATGCATAATATGAATTATGATTCAATGAGGTTTTTCCAAATATTATTACTTATAATATTGTTTATCATCATTCTATTCATGATATTCATGGCCAAGAATACGAAGTGGCTTTTATAAATACATAAATTAAATCGTTGAAATAGATATATGTGGTTCATTTTTTTAAAAATAATCTATTCCGCCCCCGTCAGATAGGCGCAATTAGACCTGACCAGATTGCACTTGGATACTGATTGAATGCATCTTGTGCGTTTGGGCTTGTTATACTGGAAT
>NZ_JBIVCA010000041.1:0-12181 GCF_044746345.1 Lysinibacillus sp. NPDC086135
TTTTTATGACAAAAATTCAAAGCCGGTGAAATTTTACTGATCGTAAAATTTCACCGGCTTTTTAGTTTAGGGAGGGGTTTTGTCCCAGCCTCTTTTATCTTCATTCAGCTGAAGACTCCTACCTTATGAAGTCAGAGAGATGAATGCCGATGTGGATCCTTCTCCAAACATCTACTGAATGATGATAAAGCCTCCGGACGCAATGACGTCAAGGCGAAATTGATATTGAAATCATTTTAGACAGTTAAGAATTTCACAAGTTTTTCGTTATCAAGAAGGTTACCAACGAAGAATGCACCAAACTCACCGTAGCGAGCTGAAACTTCATCAAAACGCATTTCATATACTAATTTTTTGAATTGTAGTACGTCATCTGCGAATAGTGTTACGCCCCATTCATGATCATCGAAGCCAACAGAACCAGTAATGATTTGTTTAACTTTACCAGCATAGCCACGACCAATCATACCGTGAGAACGCATTAGAGATTTGCGTTCATCCATTGAAAGCATATACCAGTTGTCATTGCCTTGACGACGTTTATCCATAGGATAGAAGCATACATGCTTAGCACGTGGAAGTTCAGGATATAGACGAGCACGCACATGTGGATTTTGGTAAGGATCTTCGTCTGAATCACCTGCTAAATAGTTAGAAAGCTCTACAACAGATACATATGAATATGTAGGAATTGTAAAATCAGCAATCGCCAATTTATTGAATTCAGCTTCAAGCTCTTGTAGCTCTTCCATTGTTTCACGTAATGTCATAATCATAAAGTCAGCTTTTTGACCAACGATTGCGTAAAATGCATGAGAACCTGTTTTAGCGATATCAGCTTCGTTTAATTTTTCTAAATATGCAATGAATTCTTCTACTGCTGCTTGGCGTTCCTCAGCAGAAACTAGTTTCCATGAAGCCCAGTCAAGTGAGCGGAAATCATGTAAAGCGTACCAACCATCTAAAGTAATTGCTGCTTCATTCATTATTAAGAACACTCCTTTATAAGTGAATATCATTCAAATTTTAGTTTATCATAGTTTGTACAAATTCCCTAAGTTCATGATTACATTTCACGAATTTGACACCTTCGATAGATAATGTATTCTAAAGAGAATAGATGTAGATAGAGGAGTTCCAATCATGAAAAGTATTTTACAACAGCCGATTTGGCGTTTTTACGATCAATCCATTAGCGCAAAGCAAAGATCGCCACTTGAATCCTTTGCAACAGACGATACTTTATGTCAGTTAGTAGGGCAATTAGCTTCTCCACCAACTATACGTACATGGGTACATGATGCATCGGTTGTGCTTGGTATTCAGGATCACCGTTTACCATATGTGCAGCAGGGCATGGATTTGCTCAAAGAACGTGGCTATGATCCTATTGTACGCAATTCAGGCGGATTAGCAGTTGTGCTTGATGAAGGTGTACTGAATATTTCTATTGTTTTATCTGAACAAACGGAAGCGCTAAGCATTAATGATGGCTATGATGTCATGGTAGCTCTAGTAAAAGGATTGTTCCCTGAAGTATCGGATCAAATTGAAGCCTATGAAATTGTAGGCTCCTATTGTCCAGGTTCTTATGATTTAAGTATTGCAGGGAAGAAATTTGCGGGTATTTCTCAGAGACGCTTACGTCAAGGAGTAGCAGTGCAAATTTATTTATGTATTGAAGGAAGCGGTTCTGATCGAGCAGCACTCATTCGTGACTTTTATGAGGAAAGTCTAAAAGGTGAGGAAACAAAATTTACGTATCCTAATATCGTCCCTGATGTGATGGCGTCATTATCTGAACTTATTGATGCATCATTAACAGTGGAAGCCGTTGTTATTCGTTTACAGCAGCTTCTTCACAATATGGCAGAAGAAATTCGGGCTGAATCTTTTCATGATGAAGAATTAACGCAATATGCGTTTTATTTACAACGTGTTTTAGATCGGAATACGAAAATGCTTGAACCAAAGTAAAGCATAATCGTGAAGGTACCAAATTCAAAGAAAAAAAGCGATGCTGCTAATTAAGCGCATCGCCATTTTCTTGTGTATAAGGGCTACTTGTAACAAGATTTCCGTTTTTCTCCATTTTGAAAACAGGTGCAATTCGTTCTTCCTCTTCATCTAGTGTTACTAGTCGTCTTGCACGGTTCATAATTTGTACAAACTGCTCGTAATCTTTTCGAATAGCTCGATTTTCCTCTTCAAGCTGTGTAATTGTCTTCTCTAGTTTTTTATTTTTCTCGGATGTTACGTGTACTAGTTGTCTCCATTTTGAAGACTCATTACCTATTTCACCAGAGTGCTGTAAACGTAGTAAATAGGCTATAACAATATCAAGATTTAATGCAGATAGAGGAATTGATTTACCCTCTGCGGCACTACTATTAACTGTAAACATACTAGAAGCACGACGTCTTGCTGGAGCTCCTAACACTCGCATTCTTTCTTTTCTTTCTTTTTTTGCTTCTGATAATTGTTCCTCGTATTCTTTACGAACAACAGCATTCCAACGAAAACCACATGCAGCAGCAGTACGATTTAAAGCATCACCAGCTTCTTCAAAGGCATTTAATTGTGTACTACCTTCCGTCACATGGCGAATTACCGCCTCAGCTAATAATTCATCGTTTTCTTCTAACCAAGCATCTTGTCTTACTTTACTCATATTAAAATCCTCCCACCTTTATTTGGAACTTTTATTTACAATTAGCATGACCAATCTTTTAACCTTTTATTCATCTATGTGGAAGGAATTATTATGCTTGAATACAAGGGGAAAAATGCGATACAATACCCGATGTAGGTTTGTACGTATGCTACATACTTAACTATGTGAAGTCATACGTTCAATAGAAACGAATTTTTGAATCAATTATGCCTCGGCATAATTACGTCCGGAATCGGCTTTGTGCTTGCACAAAGAACCTCATCCCGATTCCGTGACATCTGCCGGAGGCTTTAACTTCTTTTAGCGGATGTTTGGACACCCGCTAAAAAAGTGATCTAAAACCGCATTTATCTCACCACCTATAGAATGGGAGACTTCTGTAGCTGACGCATTGCTTTCGCTACCAAGAGATCTGTACCTGTCGCTACGCTTTCGGTCAAAAGACACTTGCTGAAAGAAGTTAAGAAAATACTATATAGAAAGGGTTGTTGACAAAATGGCAAACGAATTTAAAGTTTGCGATGAATGTCAGGCCGTTAACTTAAAAACGTTAATTCCAAAATTAAAGGAAATCGATCCTGATGCAACCATCGAAATTGGCTGTCATTCTTATTGTGGCCCAGGACGTAAAAAAACATTTACCTTTGTAAATAGCCGTCCTGTTGCTGCATTAACGGAAGAAGAACTAATGGAAAAGGTTTTAGCAAAGTTAAAAAAATAAGTAAAACAAAACGCTATCTTCACTAGTCTAGTTGGAGATAGTTTTTGTTTTTTTCTGCATTTTTAATATCTACCGATAGAAGAATCAAAGCTACGAATAACTAACGAAGTGATGGATAGAAGAGCCAGAGCGACGGATAGAATCATCGAAGTGAACGGAAAGAAGAGTCACTTCGATGGATAGAACGTATAAAGTGAGGGGCGAGAAGCTTTACTTTCGCTCCATTGCTTGGAAATTAGGTCAATAGAATCCTAAATTAAGACGAGAATACAGCGAGTTAGGTTGATAGTCTCTATAATTAAAAGTAAATATGTATGCTAGTCCTATATTTATCGCATATAATAGAACAAATAGGAAACGGGGGTGCTGTACAATTGACACATTATGCAAAAGCTAAATTACAAGAGGAAAAAGTATTCAAGGATCCAGTGCATCGCTATGTGCATGTACGGGATCAAGCGATTTGGGATCTAGTTGGTACGAAAGAATTTCAGCGATTACGACGAATTCGCCAGCTCGGTACAACGTTTTTAGTGTTCCATGGAGCGGAGCATAGCCGTTTTAGTCACTCGCTTGGCGTTTACGAAATTGTACGCCGCATAGTAGATGATATATTTGCAGGTCGTCCTGAATGGGATGAGGATGAACGATTGCTTGTGCTTTGTGCAGCCCTATTACACGATTTAGGGCATGGGCCATTTTCACACGCTTTTGAAAATGTCTTTGAGCTTGATCACGAATTTTATACAAGACAAATTTTACTCGGCGATACAGAAGTGAATGCAGTATTAAAAAAAGTATCAGCTGATTTTCCAGAGAAAGTATCACAGGTAATTGAAAAAACATATCCGAATAAGCAGGTTGTCAGTTTAATATCTAGCCAAATAGACGCAGATCGTATGGATTACCTACAGCGTGATGCTTATTTCACTGGCGTAAGCTATGGTCATTTTGATATGGAACGAATTTTAAGAGTGATGCGTCCGCGAAAAAATCAAGTCGTTATTAAGACGACGGGCATGCATGCGGTAGAGGATTATATAATGAGCCGCTATCAAATGTACTTACAAATTTATTTCCACCCAGTATCTCGCAGCGCAGAGGTTGTTTTAAATAATATTTTAAAACGCGCTAAAGAACTAAGCTTGGCAGGCTACAAATTTAAGCACGAGCCTACACACTTTTTAGCGTTTTTCCGTAACTCAATTACGCTTGAAGACTATCTTGCATTAGATGAAAGTATTCTTTTTACATATTTTCAGCTTTGGATGCAAGAGGAAGATGCTATATTAAGTGACTTAAGCCGCCGTTTTGTTAATCGAAAGTTATTTCAGTACATCGATTTAGACCCAGGTGTTGAGTTGGATAAATATCAAAAACTCCAAGAACTCTTCAAGCAAGCTGATTTAAATCCAGAATATTATCTTGTCCATGATACGACGGCAGATCTACCTTATGACTTTTATCGACCTGGAGAGGAAGAAGTGCGTGTTCCTATTTTCTTAGAAATGAAAAATGGAGAGCTACGAGAGCTATCGCGTGAATCTATTATTGTTGATTCTATTTCTGGCCGCATGAAGCGAGATCATAAAGTCTATTTCCCACTAGATTTCTTAGAAGACAACAGTACCCATTCCGATATTAAGAAGCAAATATTAGCCATACTTGAAGGAAAAGGGAAAAAATAAAAAATTTTTTTATGTATAAAAATATGTATATAAAATAATTAAATTAAATAGTATTCCAACATACAAATAGTGAAAAACAGTGAAAGTACTCTAATTGAGTTACTTTCACTGTTTTTTTGTTGTGTATAAAGATGAAAAAAATGGAAAAAATATAAAATTTTTTAGAATCTTTTAAATAAAAAGTCCGTGATTGTTTAGAAATTGTTTAGTATTATCTTTTATAATGAGCCTAAAACCCTATAGGGGGTGAGGCCTATTGTTGAAGGTGTCACAAAAGTACTATGTATACATTCTAATTGTACATCGAATATACATAAGTCATCATGAATACCTACTCCGAGTACTTAATAGAATGTATGACGACAACTGAATAGGAGGAAAGAGAGATCAACCGATGTTTGTAGCATACCTTTACAAAATGTAGAAAGGATGCAACGTCGTCAGCAAACACCAACAGGTATCCCTCTGAACTTAGAAAAGGAGAGAAACATGAGGAAATTTAAAAAACTAAACATAGCAATAATCTTAATGCTACTCGTATTCCAAACAGTGCTATCACCGATATCAGTGTTTGCGATTGAAGACACCTCTTCAACACCATTAGAGTCTGAGCAACAAGATCACAACCAAGAAATTGGAAAAGATGGTAAAGAATCTAGTGATATTACTAGTATCAAAAATGGAGAAGGTGGCACAGAAGATAAAAATCCGAGTACATTAGATAAAGATTCAAGTACAGAGGATAAAAATCAAAGTACAGTAGATGAAAGTCCAAGTACAGTAGATAAAGATCCAAGTACAGAGGATAAAAATCAAAGTACAGAAGATAAAAATCAAAGTGCAGATGACCTTAAGGGCGAAGGGGACGATGCTAAAAAAACAGTAGAGGGTGAATCACCACAGCTATCGAATGAACAAATAACACCTGGTCTACCTGTTGATAGAGAAGATCCTAATTTTAAAGAGAAAGTCACTTTAAAAATTAATGGGGCAGAAGTTTCTGGAACATCGGCACAAGGAAAAGTTGGAGATTTTGTAGAATTTAGAGTGGATTTAGGTTTAGTCCCAGGTCACCAATATAGTGCAGGTTCTACTTTAACTTATACATTGCCGAGTCAATTTGCAGGTCTAAGTGGAGACACACCATTATATTATCAAGGTGCTTTAATTGGTAATGTAGTTGTTTCAGGGCAAACTGCTACTCTTACATTCACGGATAAAATTCGTGATGAAGCTAATGCGGGTACAATAGTAGAAGATGTTTATTTCACTATTAAAGGTGAACTACAATCTGTAGGTGATGGTTGGTTACAGAATATTGAAGTGCCAGGATACCAGACGATTGAATTGAATTTTCAACCAGCTAATAGCGGTCAAGCAGTTTCTAAATCAGGTAAAGCAGACCGTGATGGTAAAAACAGTGAATTTATTACTTGGACAGTAGATGTTAATACGAACTTAGATGTGAATAGTAATACTGGTAATACTATATTTACTGACACATTAATTAATCAACATAGCTTTGAAGGCATTCCAACTGTAACAGAATTAAGTATTTCTCCAACGGGAACTATATCAGTAGGTAAAGAATTAACACCTGCACCACCGACAACTATTAATGATAATACAATGACAATTGACTTACCAAATAAGCAACATACAGGTTACCGTATTATTTATACAACAAAAGTTGGCGATCCGGGTAATGTTGAAGAGGCAAACTTTGGTAACGTTGCTACTTACAATGGAACATCAACGAAACCAATTTATGTGAATGTTGAATTTGGTACACCTTTAGAAAAGTCAAGTTCAGGTCCTAATATTGCTGATTTAACAACAGAATGGAAGATTAAATACAACTTTAATAAGCGTAATATTCCAGCAAAACAGGCAATATTAACTGATGTATGGGATGAGACACAAATTTTAGCCGGAAATGTAGACGTTTATGATGAGAATGGCACGCCTGTTGCTAAAGAAAAATATAAATTAACTCATAATGGAACAAATGGTTTCGAATTGTCGTTTAATGACGATGTAACAGAAGCATACGTTATTAAATACAAAACTAGGCCTGACGATGGTGTATATCCGACAACTGAAATTACAGTAAAAAATACAGTTACTCGTGAGGATGGTTTGGAAAGTATCGCCTATTCTCATTATAAAAAGAATGAACTAGTATTAGACAAATCTGCTCTTGGCGTTGACTACCAAAATAAAACAATATCATGGAAGATTGTGGCGAACCAAGCGAAATATGGGTTGAAATCAGGTGCAATATTTGAAGATACGTATGGTGATTCATTACTAAAATTAAAAGATGGTAGTTTAACAGTCACAGTTGATGGTAATGAGTTTAAAGACTTTACTTTAGATAAAACAGAAGTTGACGGTAAAGAAACAGGATTTATTCTTAAATTAGAACAGCCTGTTAATGGTGTAATTGAAATTAACTATACAACAGATTATGAAATTAAAGATATTGGTACAAATGATCGTACTTACACTAATACTGTGAAATTGAAAGACACTGGTATATTCAAATCGGAGTCGTCTGATTCAGCAACGCAAAAGGTTAAAGAAGAACAAAAAGCAAATGGTAAAAAAGATGGTTATTATAACTATGAAACAAAAACATTCCATTGGGATGTTGAGCTAAACTTTAACTACAATGAGTTCGAGGATGCGGTGTTTAAAGATACACTAGATCCATCTCAAGAAGTGATTAGTATTACAGTAACTGAAGGTGAATTAAATTCAGCGGGAGAATTTGAACCAGTCTCATCAAAAAAATACACTAATAAATCACCTAACAAAAATGAAATCATGCTCGAATTAGGACCGATTAAAGGACCTTATAAGGTGACGTATACATCAAAAGATGCTGATGCTGTATTCCCACATGGTTCTGATATTACAATTAGTAATAAAGCAGCATTGTATGAAAAAACAAGTACTAAGCCTAACGCAGAATGGGAGAAAGATGTATCGGTTGCTCATACTAAGAACATCTTAGATAAAACAGGCAAACAAGTAGGTAATTCTCCGCAAGTTAACTGGAATTTTAAGTTTAACTATGCTCAGTCACAATTAAATAACATCGTTATTACTGACACTGTAGATAAAGACAGCGAAGGTAATCCAAACCAATTGATTTTAAAAGATTCATTTAAAGTATATGAAATGAATTTTACAGGGACTAATCCAACACCGACTCGTGGTAAAGAAATTAGTTTATCAGATGCTAATTTTAACGTTGATATTGAAAAAGGTACGTTTACATTAAAATTACCTAATGGTGATAAAGCATATTACGTTACGTACTCTACAGTATTTATGGGAGCATCAGGTGAGAGTTTAAACAACACAGTAGATGTTGCTTATACTAGTACAGATGGTGAGCATGGTCAGAATGTATTTAATAAAAACAACTTCACTTATGATGGTGGTGGTAAAGTTGGTAAAGTACCATTCGTCATTATCAAAACGGATGCAGCAACTGGTTTACCAATGGAAAACGTTAAGTTTGACTTACTAGGACCATACACAGGTAACACCGTGTTAGCGTCAAAAACAACACGTGCAGATGGCTATTTAAACTATGGCTTAAAATTAGCGCCAAGTACTGCTGGTAAGAAATATAAAGTAATTGAAGAAACACAGCCAGGCTATGAGCCATTAACAAAAGAGTTTGAACTTGATGAAAAGGAAATCGAAACATCAGGTAAGTATGCTGGTTTCCAAGTGATTGAAATTGAAAACAAACCATTAAGTGGTTTAGCGTGTACAAAATTTGGATTAACAGTATACGATATTGACGGTAAATTAGTTAATGGAACAGTAACATTAGTAAGTGAGGCGACGGGTTTATCAGAAAATTATCCCGTTGAAAACGGTAAAGTTACTTTTACTCCAGACCAAGTTAAAGCTGGTCAATACGATGTTTATGATTCAAACGAAAATAAGCTAGGTAGCATTACAGTGAAATACGATGATAAATGTAAGGATGAAAATGTAATTCAACCAGCACCTAAGTGCGAAAACTTCACAATCGTGGTTGAAGATACAGACGGAAATATCCGTACAAATATTAAAGATTTAACATTAAAATCAGGTACTACAGAAGTAAAGGCATCAACAGACGCATCAGGCAAGTTTATTTTTGAATCAAACAAAAATAATCCTACAAATGGTGTAAAGCCAGGTGAGTATCTGGCGTACGAAGGTAAACAATTCTTAGGAACAGTAAATTTAACGTATACAAAAGATTGTGGGCATGAATTTATCATTAAACAATTACCAAAATGCGAAGAATTCAAATTAACTGTAAAAGATGTTGATGGTAATAAAATTAAGGATGATACTACAAAAATCGTTGTGAAAGATGCTGCCGGTAAAGAAATTATTAATACAACAACTAAGACAGGCGTTATTGTATTACGGGATTTAGACCCAGGTACTTACGCAGTTGAAGTTGATGGTGAAAAAATTGGTACTTTCCAAACAAATATCGAATGTGAAAAATCAGTTCAACCAGCACCAAAATGTGAACTATTCACATTAACGGTGAAGGATGAAAATAGTAAACCACGTCCTAATGTTAGCAATATCACAATCAAAGATGAAACAGGTGCAATTATTGCTACAAACCAAACGACAAATGAATTAGGACAAATTACTATTGAGCCTAAAGAAATTCCTTCTGGTAAGTATCGTGTATATCAAGGTGATCTATTCATTGGTCAAATAACAGTTAAATATTCAGAAAGTTGTTATGCAGAAGTATCAGCAGCACCTGCCTGTCCTGAGTTTACATTGACTGTACAAACTAAGTTTGGAATGCCTAATGCGAATGCAAAGATCACAGTAAAAGATGCTAATGGAAATATCGTTAAGGGTGTAGACAACAGTGAAGTTCTAACAACTAGTATTACTGGAACGGTTGTATTGCCAAACGAAGCTATTAAACAAGGAACGTACTATATATATGAAGGAAGTAGTTTAATTGGCTCATTTACTGTAAAAGATACATGTTCTGCATTAGTAAAACCAAATTCTGATCCAGGCCCAGGACCAGGTCCAAACCCTGATCCAGGCCCAGGACCAAAACCAGAACCGGAGAAACCAGTTGATCCAAACAAGCCAAAACCAGAACCAGAGAAGCCGGTTGATCCAAACAAACCAAAACCAGAACCAGAGAAACCAGTTGATCCAAACAAGCCAGCTCCAGAACCAGAGAAGTCGGTTGATCCAAACAAACCAAATCCAGAACCGGAGAAACCAGTTGATCCAGAAAATCCAGGTAACTCAACAACAGATTCGAAAAATCCAACAAATCCTGGAAAACCTGAAACAACAAAACCTGGAAAACCATCTGTACAAGAAGTCATTGACCAAGGGAAAGACTTAAAGCCATATAATCCTTCTACAGCAAATAAAGACACTTTAGATGCATATAAGGATTTCCTCGATAAATACAACAAGTTATCTAAAGAGGAACAGGAAGAAGTAGCAAAATCACTTGATATTGACAAAATCAAAGCAGATGCAAAAGAAATGGAAGCGCAGTTAAAGGCGCAGGGTAAACTGCCACAAACAAATGGAGCAAATCAAACAGCTCTTACACTAATTGGTGTGGCTCTCGTTCTAGGTGCATTATTCTTATTGCGACGTCGCAATACAGAAGTGAAATAATTTTCAATAAGAAAGTCCTAAGATTACTCTGTAAGATTAAGTACAGGTAATTGTACTTTGAGTCAAATTTAGTAACACTTTAATAAAATGTTACACATTCAATAAAAAGCACGTTACTAAAAACGAAAAGTTTAGTAATGTGCTTTTTTATTTTTGTATAATTTATTAAAGGATTATACATTTTACAATTTTACTAATAAATAAGTTAAAGTTAGAACAAGCGTTCTGTTATAGGTGGTGTTAGATTGTATTGTTATGATTATTGTCCAAAAGGAATACCGAGTAAATATCAATTATTAGTATTTAAAGATAACCAACATGTCCCTGCATAAACAGATTATTTCTATGATTGTTTAGGAAGAATTGATAAGAGTTCTGCTACGTCTTATTTAAATTGCCTGCTTCCATTTTTTAAATGGTTGGAGCTAGAAAGTAATTATCAAGGGAAACGAGTGAAAAGGAATGATTCATCTGAAATAATACGAATAGTTGTAGAAGATTATTTAATGCTTGAGCTGGCATGTAAAATTCGAGAGATACCTTTCGATTTGTGAAATTAACAAATAAAAGTCCTATTACAATCAGTCGCTTTTTATTAGCATTAAAATCTTTTTATAAGTCGATGATTCGATTGGAGCATTATGCATATAACAATCCATTCATAGATGGGCAAGATATTTTGCATGATTATAGCAATCAACATGGTGTTAGAAAAGATAAACCTAGAATGCCGAATATTTCAGGGACAGAAGATGCTATTCCTCACAGAAGATTAACAGATTCCTATTTCAAAATTATTAAAGAAGAGTGGCACAAATAATAGATGATGGCAATTTACCATATCAAGTTTATCAAGCTGGGGAAAAGTGGATTGGTCACAACGGGAAATGTTGATTGCACGTATGTTGTTCGAAACAGGTGCAAGGATATCTGAAATCATTCAATTAACAATAGGAGACTATCGCCAACTAAAGAGCCATCAAGAAGTTGCTACTTTTAACAAAGGTAGTCATGGTCGAAAAATAAAGTAGCTCTTATAGTTGGTAGATGTGGAACAACAGCACCTGTTTCTTTTTTTCCATATATAGTTCTATTCGTTTTTTGTTACATGGATTAATTTTTGAAACAAATGAGGGGAAAATTGTAACGATTAAAACTCATATTAATAGGGGTTGAAAAATACATTGCAGAAAATCAAGAACGATGGGTAACTAATCAATTTGAGCAGTTTAAGTAGAATAATGAGATACAAAACCAGCCTTGTTAAATTACTTTTAACTAGGCTAATTTTTAACTATCTTGTTCAACTAAACCAGCTAATAGGATGTCAATATTTTTCTCTAAAATTCTAATTAACCTTATGTTATACTATTTTGAGCATGACAAATAGCCCTCCAAAAA
>NZ_JBIVCA010000042.1:0-7457 GCF_044746345.1 Lysinibacillus sp. NPDC086135
CTTTCTTTATCCCTGGAATCGCAGCATCTTTTGCAGAATCGCGCATTTTGAGGTGATAGATCAGAATGTCATCAGAAAGGTCTGTCAGTTCGCCGTCATAACCTGACTCTTTCGCCAGTTTCTGTAAAAATTGGATTAGATTCAGTTCAGGCTCTTTTTGCCAGGCTGGCTGGAGGAGTTCAATAACTTCGTTCAGACGTTTACATTTCATTGCGATGCTCCTTTCGTTTATGGGAATACGTTATCAGGGTCAATCCCACAATAAAAGAGGCGATATTTGTGAATCAATGCAAGGAAGTACTCGCTGTGGTTCTGGCAGGTGGGAGAGCGACACGAATGGGTGGAAGAGATAAGGGCTTACAAGAACTTGATGGAAAGCCTTTATGGAAACACGTGGCCGATAAGCTTAGTAAGCAAGTCGATGCGATCGCTATTAGTGCTAACCGGCATATCGATATTTATCAGCGAAGTGGTTATCCCGTCTATCAAGACAGTCTTGATGATTATCCGGGGCCTTTAGCCGGTATGCTCAGCGTTATGCAGCAGTCAGAGCGAGAATGGTTTCTCTTTTCCCCCTGCGATACGCCTTTTATTCCAACTTGTCTTGCTGAACGGCTGGTCAGCAATCGGGATAATGCATCTGTCGTCTGGGTACACGATGGCGAGCGAGATCATCCTACTATTGCATTGATTAATAGAAAATTAATTACTGAATTGAAAGCATACCTGACATCAGGAGAACGTAGAGTGATGATGTTCATGCGTCAATCCGGCGGTCATTCAGTCGATTTTAGCGACCAAAAATCTGCTTTTATTAACGTGAATACACCTGAAGATCTGCGAAATATACAGGGGACTGTATGAAACCCGTTTTAGCCATCGCCGCGTGGAGTGGCACAGGTAAAACATCTCTTCTTAAAAAACTCATTCCTGCGCTTTACGCCCGAGGTATCCGTACTGGGGTAATTAAGCATACCCATCACAATATGGATATCGATAAACCGGGTAAAGACAGTTACGAATTGCGCCACGCTGGCGCTGCGCAAACCATGGTTGCCAGTACGCAGCGATGGGCACTGATGACTGAAACACCAGAAAAAGACACACTCGATCTCAATTATCTTGTGAGTCGTATGGATCATTCAGCATTGGATCTGGTTTTAGTTGAGGGATTTAAGCATGAATCGGTGGCTAAGATACTGTTGTTCAGACAGGGTACCGGGCATGGAGTCGATGAGTTAACGTTGGATCAGGATGTGATTGCCGTTGCCAGTGATGTTTCACTGACAATACAGATGCCAGTTTTAAATCTCAATGATACGGATGAGATTGCCGATTTTATTGAGGCGTGGCTACAGATGCAGTAAGCATCTGGCCGACATATCATACCGGCTTGTTTTCTGTGCAGCTCACCCAAAAAACACAAGCAAAAAACCCCGGACCTTGCGGACCGGGGTTCTTCTTTATTGATGCCTGGCAGTTCCCTACTCTCACATGGGGAGACCCCACACTACCATCGGCGCTACGGCGTTTCACTTCTGAGTTCGGCATGGGGTCAGGTGGGACCACCGCGCTAAAGCCGCCAGGCAAATTCTGTTATCAACATGCATCTCTGCACGTCAATTAATCTGTTATCAAGCTGAATATTGTCTCTTTCCGCCAAAACAGCTTCGGCGTTGTAAGGTTAAGCCTCACGGTTCATTAGTATCGGTTAGCTCAACGTATCGCTACGCTTACACACCCGACCTATCAACGTCGTAGTCTTCAACGTTCCTTCAGGACTCTCAAGGAGTCAGGGAGAACTCATCTCGGGGCAAGTTTCGTGCTTAGATGCTTTCAGCACTTATCTTTTCCGCATTTAGCTACCGGGCAATGCCATTGGCATGACAACCCGAACACCAGTGATGCGTCCACTCCGGTCCTCTCGTACTAGGAGCAGCCCCCCTCAATTCTCCAGCGCCCACGGCAGATAGGGACCGAACTGTCTCACGACGTTCTAAACCCAGCTCGCGTACCACTTTAAACGGCGAACAGCCGTACCCTTGGGACCTACTTCAGCCCCAGGATGTGATGAGCCGACATCGAGGTGCCAAACACCGCCGTCGATATGAACTCTTGGGCGGTATCAGCCTGTTATCCCCGGAGTACCTTTTATCCGTTGAGCGATGGCCCTTCCATTCAGAACCACCGGATCACTATGACCTGCTTTCGCACCTGCTCGAGCCGTCACTCTCGCAGTCAAGCTAGCTTATGCCATTGCACTAACCTCCTGATGTCCGACCAGGATTAGCTAACCTTCGTGCTCCTCCGTTACTCTTTAGGAGGAGACCGCCCCAGTCAAACTACCCACCAGACACTGTCCGCAACCCGGATTACGGGTCTACGTTAGAACACCAGCCATTAAAGGGTGGTATTTCAAGGTTGGCTCCACGCAGACTGGCGTCCACGCTTCAAAGCCTCCCACCTATCCTACACATCAAGGACCAGTGTTCAGTGTCAAGCTATAGTAAAGGTTCACGGGGTCTTTCCGTCTTGCCGCGGGTACACTGCATCTTCACAGCGAGTTCAATTTCACTGAGTCTCGGGTGGAGACAGCCTGGCCATCATTACGCCATTCGTGCAGGTCGGAACTTACCCGACAAGGAATTTCGCTACCTTAGGACCGTTATAGTTACGGCCGCCGTTTACCGGGGCTTCGATCAAGAGCTTCGCGTTACCGCTAACCCCATCAATTAACCTTCCGGCACCGGGCAGGCGTCACACCGTATACGTCCACTTTCGTGTTTGCACAGTGCTGTGTTTTTAATAAACAGTTGCAGCCAGCTGGTATCTTCGACTGATTTCAGCTCCACGAGCAAGTCGCTTCACCTACCATCAGCGTGCCTTCTCCCGAAGTTACGGCACCATTTTGCCTAGTTCCTTCACCCGAGTTCTCTCAAGCGCCTTGGTATTCTCTACCTGACCACCTGTGTCGGTTTGGGGTACGATTTGATGTTACCTGATGCTTAGAGGCTTTTCCTGGAAGCAGGGCATTTGTTACTTCAGCACCGTAGTGCCTCGTCATCACACCTCAGCGTTAATAAGCGTCCGGATTTACCTAAACGCTCCGCCTACATGCTTAAACCGGGACAACCGTCGCCCGGCTAACATAGCCTTCTCCGTCCCCCCTTCGCAGTAACACCGAGTACAGGAATATTAACCTGTTTCCCATCGACTACGCCTTTCGGCCTCGCCTTAGGGGTCGACTCACCCTGCCCCGATTAACGTTGGACAGGAACCCTTGGTCTTCCGGCGAGCGGGCTTTTCACCCGCTTTATCGTTACTTATGTCAGCATTCGCACTTCTGATACCTCCAACATCCCTCACAGGACACCTTCGACGGCTTACAGAACGCTCCCCTACCCAACAACGCATAAGCGTCGCTGCCGCAGCTTCGGTGCACAGTTTAGCCCCGTTACATCTTCCGCGCAGGCCGACTCGACCAGTGAGCTATTACGCTTTCTTTAAATGATGGCTGCTTCTAAGCCAACATCCTGGCTGTCTGTGCCTTCCCACATCGTTTCCCACTTAACTGTGACTTTGGGACCTTAGCTGGCGGTCTGGGTTGTTTCCCTCTTCACGACGGACGTTAGCACCCGCCGTGTGTCTCCCGTGATAACATTCTTCGGTATTCGTAGTTTGCATCGGGTTGGTAAGCCGGGATGGCCCCCTAGCCGAAACAGTGCTCTACCCCCGAAGATGAGTTCACGAGGCGCTACCTAAATAGCTTTCGGGGAGAACCAGCTATCTCCCGGTTTGATTGGCCTTTCACCCCCAGCCACAAGTCATCCGCTAATTTTTCAACATTAGTCGGTTCGGTCCTCCAGTTAGTGTTACCCAACCTTCAACCTGCCCATGGCTAGATCACCGGGTTTCGGGTCTATACCCTGCAACTTAACGCCCAGTTAAGACTCGGTTTCCCTTCGGCTCCCCTATACGGTTAACCTTGCTACAGAATATAAGTCGCTGACCCATTATACAAAAGGTACGCAGTCACCCTGATAAATCAAGGCTCCCACTGCTTGTACGTACACGGTTTCAGGTTCTGTTTCACTCCCCTCGCCGGGGTTCTTTTCGCCTTTCCCTCACGGTACTGGTTCACTATCGGTCAGTCAGGAGTATTTAGCCTTGGAGGATGGTCCCCCCATATTCAGACAGGATACCACGTGTCCCGCCCTACTCTTCGAACTCACAGAATGTGCATTTTTGTGTACGGGAGTATCACCCTGTACCCTGCGACTTTCCAGACGCTTCCACTAACACACAAACTGATTCAGGTTCTGGGCTGTTCCCCGTTCGCTCGCCGCTACTGGGGGAATCTCGGTTGATTTCTTTTCCTCAGGGTACTTAGATGTTTCAGTTCCCCTGGTTCGCTTCGTTAAGCTATGTATTCACTTAACGATAGTGCAACGGATTGCACTGGGTTTCCCCATTCGGAAATCGTCGGCTATAACGGTTCATATCACCTTACCGACGCTTATCGCAGATTAGCACGTCCTTCATCGCCTCTGACTGCCTAGGCATCCACCGTGTACGCTTAGTCGCTTAACCTCACAACCCGAAGATGTTTCGTAAAACACCCACAGTGTTGCGAAAATTTGAGAGACTCGAACACACCGCTTATCTGCTCTTATTACGGAGAGCAGACACAGTGTGTCGTTTCAATTTTCAGCTTGATCCAGATTTTTAAAGAGCAAATATCTCAAACATGACTTGCTGTTTACACAGCGTAATCAGTTTTGAGATACAGAGGTCGGCGACTTTCACTCACAAACCAGCAAGTGGCGTCCCCTAGGGGATTCGAACCCCTGTTACCGCCGTGAAAGGGCGGTGTCCTGGGCCTCTAGACGAAGGGGACACTGAAGTCTCAATCGCAAGACGCCTTGCTATTTACTTTTCATCAGACAATCTGTGTGGACACTACAAAGGCAGGTTCTTCAGGTAAGGAGGTGATCCAACCGCAGGTTCCCCTACGGTTACCTTGTTACGACTTCACCCCAGTCATGAATCACAAAGTGGTAAGCGCCCTCCCGAAGGTTAAGCTACCTACTTCTTTTGCAACCCACTCCCATGGTGTGACGGGCGGTGTGTACAAGGCCCGGGAACGTATTCACCGTAGCATTCTGATCTACGATTACTAGCGATTCCGACTTCACGGAGTCGAGTTGCAGACTCCGATCCGGACTACGACATACTTTGTGAGGTCCGCTTGCTCTCGCGAGGTCGCTTCTCTTTGTATATGCCATTGTAGCACGTGTGTAGCCCTACTCGTAAGGGCCATGATGACTTGACGTCATCCCCACCTTCCTCCAGTTTATCACTGGCAGTCTCCTTTGAGTTCCCGGCCGAACCGCTGGCAACAAAGGATAAGGGTTGCGCTCGTTGCGGGACTTAACCCAACATTTCACAACACGAGCTGACGACAGCCATGCAGCACCTGTCTCAGAGTTCCCGAAGGCACCAAAGCATCTCTGCTAAGTTCTCTGGATGTCAAGAGTAGGTAAGGTTCTTCGCGTTGCATCGAATTAAACCACATGCTCCACCGCTTGTGCGGGCCCCCGTCAATTCATTTGAGTTTTAACCTTGCGGCCGTACTCCCCAGGCGGTCGACTTAACGCGTTAGCTCCGGAAGCCACTCCTCAAGGGAACAACCTCCAAGTCGACATCGTTTACGGCGTGGACTACCAGGGTATCTAATCCTGTTTGCTCCCCACGCTTTCGCACCTGAGCGTCAGTCTTTGTCCAGGGGGCCGCCTTCGCCACCGGTATTCCTCCAGATCTCTACGCATTTCACCGCTACACCTGGAATTCTACCCCCCTCTACAAGACTCTAGCCTGCCAGTTTCGAATGCAGTTCCCAGGTTGAGCCCGGGGATTTCACATCCGACTTGACAGACCGCCTGCGTGCGCTTTACGCCCAGTAATTCCGATTAACGCTTGCACCCTCCGTATTACCGCGGCTGCTGGCACGGAGTTAGCCGGTGCTTCTTCTGCGAGTAACGTCAATCACTGTGGTTATTAACCACAATGCCTTCCTCCTCGCTGAAAGTACTTTACAACCCGAAGGCCTTCTTCATACACGCGGCATGGCTGCATCAGGCTTGCGCCCATTGTGCAATATTCCCCACTGCTGCCTCCCGTAGGAGTCTGGACCGTGTCTCAGTTCCAGTGTGGCTGGTCATCCTCTCAGACCAGCTAGGGATCGTCGCCTAGGTGAGCCATTACCCCACCTACTAGCTAATCCCATCTGGGCACATCTGATGGCAAGAGGCCCGAAGGTCCCCCTCTTTGGTCTTGCGACGTTATGCGGTATTAGCTACCGTTTCCAGTAGTTATCCCCCTCCATCAGGCAGTTTCCCAGACATTACTCACCCGTCCGCCGCTCGTCACCCGAGAGCAAGCTCTCTGTGCTACCGCTCGACTTGCATGTGTTAGGCCTGCCGCCAGCGTTCAATCTGAGCCATGATCAAACTCTTCAATTTAAGTTTGATGCTCTTGAATTAAACTTCGTAATGAATTACGTATGTTCACTCAGAGACTTTGGTATTCATTTAGCGTCTTGCGACGTTTAGAATCCATGTCACTTTGAGTGCCCACACAGATTGTCTGATAAATTGTTAAAGAGCAGTGCAACGCGGCTTTCGCTCACCGTTGCGAGGTCCCGTATAATACGTTTTCCTCATTCAGAGTCAAGCGTTTATTTCAGGATTTTTCTCTTCAACCGAACCGGCTGTTTGTGTGAAGTGATTCACATCCGCCGTGTCGATGGAGGCGCATTATAGGGAGTTCTCGATCATCCGCAATACTTAAATGACAGAAAAATGACTGACTGCTGCATTCCACAGCAAAACCCCGCTTTATACCTGTTTTCACACAGACTTATCCACAATGCTGCGAAAATTTGAAAAATCACGAGCGGTGCGCAAACGTTTTCGTTAAAATGCACACCCTAAACAAGGATGCCCCGTTAGGGGTGTTAGATGAGTTTTTTGCGAAAAATTCATCTAACACTCTCTGTCATCGTGAAATCCAGGGGATTTACCATGCAACAACGTCGTCCAGTCCGCCGCGCTCTGCTCAGTGTTTCTGACAAAGCCGGTATCGTCGAATTCGCTCAGGCACTTTCTGCACGTGGTGTAGAGCTGCTATCCACCGGCGGCACCGCTCGCCTGTTAGCAGATAAAGGTCTGCCGGTAACCGAAGTGTCCGATTACACCGGTTTCCCGGAAATGATGGATGGACGCGTAAAGACCCTGCATCCTAAAGTACACGGCGGCATTCTTGGTCGTCGCGGCCAGGACGACGGCATTATGGAACAACACGACATCGCCCCGATCGATATGGTGGTCGTTAACCTTTATCCGTTCGCCCAAACCGTCGCCCGCGAAAACTGCTCACTGGAAGATGCTGTTGAGAAT
>NZ_JBIVCA010000043.1:0-6246 GCF_044746345.1 Lysinibacillus sp. NPDC086135
AATTAAACTGCCAACACAAAGAACTACACCAAGAATTAAAAACTAAACCAAAACAACTATATTAAAATCTATTACTTTTCTCGGTTTCAGAAAAGCCTCAAATCAGTGTTTGCTACCGATTTGCTACCCATTCACTCAGCGAGTGACTTCTTAGCAGCTTTTATCGCGGCGTCAACTTGTTCTACTGCATTTGCCTGCATTCCCGGCATGACATGTGAATAAAGGTCAAGCGTGATGCCAATTGTCGAATGTCCGAGCCGTTCACTGGCAATCTTTGGATGAACGCCTGCGGCTAAAAGCTGGGTAGCATGAGAGTGCCGCAAATCGTGGAACCGTATGCGGGGAAGCGAAGTCTTGGCAACCAACCTCACCCACTCATGCGTTAGCGAAGTTGGCTTCAATGGCTTGCCGTCTATCTGCGCGACAACGAAAGAATTTGCTTCTGGTCGCATACCGAGCTTCAATTGTTCCTCGGCCTGAGCGATCTTGTGGCTCTTCAGTTCTTCACGAACCGTTGAACCGAACGCCACAGTGCGAGCCTTGCCCGATTTGGTTTCTTTGTATCGAACGTCCTTGCCCACTTCCTCAGCGCTTTCCCTGATTGATAGCGATCCATTCTCAAGATCGACATCACGCCAACGCAGAGCAAGAATTTCTCCCCTACGAAGGCCGCACAGAGCCGCAAGCAAGGCCGGGATGAAAAAACCCTTGCGAACGCAGTTCGTCAATCAGCACCGCTGTCTGGGCTGCTGTATAGGCATCCATACTCACCTTCTCGACCTTAGGCGGCCTGGTGAGTGCAACGGGGTTCTTCTTTAGCAAATCCCACTTCAATGCCTGATCCATAGCTGTGAGCATCACACGGCGGCAATGATGCACGGTGCGCGGCGATAGACCGCCCTTCCCGTCCCTTCGACCATTCTCAAGTAAATGCGCCCAACATCCATCTATTCTGTCAGCAGTGAGCTTATTGAGCGTAACCGATCCAATGACGGGCGCGACATTCTTCAAAAGCAATTCTGAAGAGCACTGATGCGTCTTAGGCTGTCAATCGGCGTTTAAACGGGACCCCTTATCGGCGTCCAAAAAGTACCCCTCCTTTAGGTTGCAAGGTTTAGCGTGCGCGGGCCCGGAACTTTAAATTTAGTGCAGGGTCTGCGCGCGCGGATCGTTAGCGTTCTTCGGCTTTAGCTTTGAGAGCGATTTTTGAAGCGCCACGATTCATTTCCCGTTTCAACGATCTCGCAATGATGGGTAAGCCGGTCGAGCAGAGCGGCGGTCATTTTTGCATCGCCGAAGACTGTCGGCCATTCGCCGAACGTCAGGTTTGTGGTGACGATGATTGAAGTCCGCTCGTAGAGCTTACTGATGAGGTGGAACAGCAACTGTCCGCCGGCCTGGGCGAACGGAAGATAGCCAAGCTCGTCCATAATGACGAAATCGAGCCTGGAGATAAAGTCGGCAAGACGCCCCTGCTTACCATTACGCGCTTCCGTTTCAAGACGATTGACGAGATCGACGACGTTGTAGAAGCGCCCGCGCGCGCCGTTGCGGATCAAGGCACGGGCAAGTGCGATGGACAAATGGGATTTTCCAGTGCCAGTTCCTCCAACGAAAACGATATTGTGCTGCTCGGCAAGGAAAGCTCCGCTCGCAAGCTGGCGCACCAGTCCTTCATTGACCGGCGTGTTGGTAAAGTCGAAGTCGTCGATGTCCTTGGCCAGCGGCAGCTTTGCGACGGTGATCTGGTATTTAATCGAGCGCGCCTGTTTCTCGGCGATCTCCGACTGCAACAGGTCGCCGACAATGCGCGGTGGTTCGTGCTGGCGCTTGATGCCAGAGGCCATGATCTCGTCATAAGCGCTGCGCATGCCGTAAAGCTTCAGCGTGCTCATCATGTCGAAGATTTGGGATCGTTCCATATCAGCTTGCCCTCCTGAGGCTGTCATAACGTGCGCAGTCTGCCACAGGCTCATGGGTCAGGCGCAGCGCATCGGGGATGGAAAGAATGGCGGCGGGCTGTGGGTCTCGCTTGCGAGCCAGAATGTTGATGATCACAGCGGCGGAGAATACGCCTTGATCAAGCGCCTCCTGGCAGGCCGCTTCGACTGCAGGAAGGCCGTCGATACTGACACATTCCAGGATCGACACCATCTGCCGGTCCCCATCATGCATGGCCTTGAGCTTTCGCCGAACATGCTCCATGGAGGCTGGCAGGACCCAATCAAGGAATGGTGCACCGTTCCTCAGTGCTCCCGGCTTGCGCGTCAGGACCGGAACATAATGCCATGGATTATAAATCGTCTCGCCACGGCCGAAGCAGCGTTCATGCTGGCCGATCTCGACACCATTTTGCCGTATGACGATGCGGTCGGCATAAGCATGTATCTCGGCCGGGCGGCCAACGGCAGTCGATAGCACCGAATATTTGTTGTTGTCGAAACGCACGAGGCAGGTCTTGCCGATCGAGGCCTGTATTGCGTGGAAGCCATCGAACTTGCCGGGATAACCGACCAGATGAGCCTTCTCCTCTTCGAATACCTCCCAGATCGTGCGCTCCGTCTGATCGACATGCTTATGAGCGCGCGCGTAGCTGATGCATTTATCCAGTAGCCAGCCGTTCAACTCATCGTAAGATTTGAAGCGTAGCCGTGGCGTGAAGAAGCGTTCCCGGACCAGATTAACCTGGTTCTCGACCTGACCCTTCTCCCAGCCCGACGCCGGTGTACAGGCCACCGGCTCGACCAGAAAATGACTGCACATTTGCTGAAAGCGTCGATTGTATTGCCGCTCTTTACCGACGAAGACCGTTTCCACTGCGGTCTTCATATTGTCGTAGATGCCGCGCGTGCAGGACCCGCCAAAAAAGGCGAATGCCCGGTCATGGGCGTCGAAGACCATCTCCTGCGTCTCGCGCGGATAGGCCCGCACATACATCATACGGCTGTGGCAGAGCCGGACATGCGCAACCTTCACGGTCGTCGTCACACCGCCCAGAACAACAATCTCGTGGCTCCAGTCGAACTGGTAAGCTTCGCCCGGTGCGTAATAAAGTGGTACATAGGCTTCCGCCGTTACGGCCCCACGCTCTTTCAACCACGAGCGTGCATAACGCCGGACCGTATCATAGCCACCCGCGTAACCCAGATCGCGTAGATCTTCGAATATCCGGATCAGTGTCAGGCGTTCGCGCGAGGCCTTCGCCTCATTAGCTAGCAGTATTCCATCAAGATGGTCACGCCAGGGACCGAGCTTTGGCTGTGGTTGACGGCTGCGCTCGTATTTGAACTCAGTTTCTTCACTGCGCAGAACCCTCCGCACAACTTTACGCGAAACGCCCAGTTCCCGACAGATCGCTTTGATCGTTTTGCCCTGCACATGAGCAAGACGTCGTATCTTCGAAATAGTCTCCACAATAAGCATCCAATAGAAAACCTCCGATTGAAATCGAAGGTCATGTTACCCTTTAAATAAGGGGTCCCGTTTGGATGCCGATAACCCCTCAAATGGGGTCCTTATTCCATGCTTAATGACAAACAGTCGACCAAGATGATGAGCTCCACAACACGCTTCCATCGCTACAACGCAAGTCGGAAGTTTCGTTACGTAATCAATTAGGGTCTGACGACGCATCGTCCTGCGAGCAACTACCGCGCCAGTTGCGTCAACACCCACGACGCTACAAGATGCCTTGCCCAGATCAACTCCAAGGATCACAATAGTCATTGGCTCGTTCCTTTCTTCTTCGCACACGACAGCATCCTAACAGACGCTGGGGAAAGGGGCGGGCCATTCCATAAAGCCCCGCAGAGGCGGGGCTTTTTGTTTGATCAGAGCAATCCCAACGCAGCCAACTCTTGTCGCAATTCAGACGGTAATGCGGCCCTGCCCGACTTGCCAGCGGCCTCATCCTGCGGAACTTCATTTTCATTAAGATAGCGCCAGCCCTGAAAAGCACGGCGTGGTTGCCAGTCTGTCGGATGAATTTTCGGCTCCAGCACCAGATGACAGCGATTGATGCCCTGCTCATCCGTAAACGGTCGTATATCCAAAAGCCGCTGACGGCATTGCACATTGCCCTTAATCACCCAGTAGAGCGAACCACCTGCAAGCAATTCCTCGGCACGTTTGGGGACCATGCGCGTGGTATGAAACTGCTCAGGAACAAGCCCGGCAGCGCGCTGCTCCGTGAGCCGGAAATCGATCCAGGCTGCGAGATCTTCGATGCTGTCGCAACCGACGCAAAGTTTTACGAGATTGAGTGCCATGGCGATGATTTAGCCAAGCAGAATGCAGTCTTCAAGTGATAAGAACATTATCCTCAGCAGGCGACCACATTAACGGCCAAACCACCCTGACTGGTTTCCTTGTACCGCTCGCTCATATCATGTCCGGTCTGACGCATGGTTTCGATACAAGCATCGAGCGGTACGAAATGCTGACCGTCACCCTTAACCGCAAGTGAAGCAGCGGTCACCGCTTTCACCGCACCCAGCGCGTTGCGCTCGATACACGGCACCTGCACAAGTCCGGCAACCGGATCGCAGGTCATACCCAAATGATGTTCCAGCGCAATTTCGGCGGCATTCTCAATCTGCTCAGGTGTCCCGCCCATAACGGCAGCGAGGCCAGCCGCAGCCATAGCTGACGCAGAGCCTACCTCACCCTGACAACCAACTTCTGCGCCTGAAATCGAAGCATTGTGCTTAATCACGCCACCAATAGCGGCAGAGGTGAGCAGAAAATCACGAATACCCTTTGCATCAGCATCGTCATGAAAATGCAGATAATAGCGCAGAACCGCAGGCACGACGCCAGCCGCACCATTGGTTGGCGCCGTCACAACACGTCCGCCCGATGCATTCTCTTCATTGACTGCCATCGCATAAACAGACAGCCAGTCATTGGCGAGCAGTGGATTAATCTTGTTGTTACGCCAGTCGTCTTCAAGACGCTCAAAAAGCTGACGCGCACGACGGCGAACCTTAAGGCCACCCGGCATAATACCATCGCGGCTTAAACCACGATCGATACAGCCGCGCATCGCGCCCCAGATGCGATCCAGACCTTCATCAAGATCAAGGCACGACATATGGCATTCTTCGTTGGCACGCTTCATGTCGGCAATCGAGAGGCCACTTTTGCGCGCCATCGCCAGCATTTCAGCGGCATTGTTGAACGGATAAGGCACGTCTGCCTTTTCCTCGCGCTTGCCGCCACTGGTCTGAACGCGGCTCAGTTCTTCTGCTGTAACAACGAAACCGCCACCAATTGAGAAATAGACGCGGCGCAGCAGCAACCGATCACTTTTATCATAGGCTTCAAAAGCCATACCATTGGCATGGCCCGGCAGAGGCGTCTTGCGATCCAGAACCAAATCAGTTTTTGGATCAAACTGATAGGCCGGATGGCCAGCAGGCTGAACGGTTCTGGCGCGCGAAACCTTCTCGACTTCCGAATCCATAATATCAGGATCAATCGAATCGGGCGTGAAGCCACAAAGGCCGAGAATCACAGCGCGATCTGTGGCGTGCCCTACACCGGTATAGGCCAGCGAGCCATGAAGGCTTGCTTTCAGTCGATAAACTTTAGCATTGGCAGGTTTAGGCCAATCGCCACCGATAAGTTCCTCAAGGAACATATGCGCAGCCGTCATCGGGCCCATCGTGTGTGAACTCGAAGGACCAATGCCAATTTTATAAAGATCAAATACCGAAAGAAACATTCCACACCTATCCAACCCAAATCGGGCTGTGCAACTCCATATGCCAACCACGCAAAGCAGCCAGCAAAATGATATTACACCATTATAGATAGTTTAAGTGCGGAACAACGCAAACAGATTGCCGAAATGCGGCATCAAGTTTCCGCTTTACGCATCCCTATCGGCATCAGACCGAGAAGAGGTAGGTCATGAGAATGATTGCAGCGAGGCCAATAACTGCCCAGAGCGTAACGCCCCAGCAGGATTTTTGAACGGTTTCGTCCATGGAGATTTTTTACAACCTTGTTGTGCAACTCTTGTAGCAGCGTCCTTCACAACGCTGTTACCGAGATATAATCCTGAGACATATGAAACGCAACCGGGAAAAACGGCAGAAATGCGGCGCAATCTATCGCCTCCTGATGGAGCATTTCAAAAACTGATTTAGTATCAGAGCTTTAACAACGGAGATGCTTAACAAAAGCTTTAAAGTCACGGCAAAACTGAGGCATCAGGGTTGAGGCAGAAGCATATCTGTCTTG
>NZ_JBIVCA010000044.1:0-6138 GCF_044746345.1 Lysinibacillus sp. NPDC086135
AGATGCATATTCTGCTGTGGCCTGGTCGTTGGCACCGAGCACCAATTGATAACCACAGTTGCCGAGCAGGGAATGACGCGAAGTCTCGCCATAAATCTCGTCGAGATTTTTGAGGTCCTGAATGATGATCGCTAGCTTGATATTATAACCAGCCACATAGGGAAGCTTTGTCATAATCTCATCCATCTTTTTAAGCTGCCTAAATTCATCCAGCAAAAAATAGACAGGAAGCGAATTGGGATCGTGTTCAAGTGTCAGTATGTTCATGACTTGCTGCACGAACAATGTGAGAAGTGGGCGCAGAATCGTAATGTCGGTAATATTGGGTGCCAGATAAATAGAGATAGGCCGACGTTTCATGGCAGCGATATCCATGTCGGTTACCTCTGTCGCGGCTACGATACGTTCATTTCTGAAGGGTCTAAGCGCGTTTTGGATATCGAGCAGAGCGGATGCTGCAGCGCGCTCTGACAATGCCAGAAATGCGTTGAAGCTTTCGACCGTATATTTTGAAAGGTTCGGCTCTTTTTCCTTGATAAACTTGATCTGCGCCTGAAGCTCAACTCCACTGTTCACAAAAGAAACGACTTCGCCGAGGTTGCGCCGTCCGTGATAATAAGGGCTCTCAAGAACATAGCTGATAATTCCGGCTACGACCTGTTGAGCTAAACCCTGCCAAACTGAGTTTTCCGAGCCTAGATTCTCAGGGACGAGAATGCTCGCAATATTCTGAATATCCATCGTACGATTGCCGCGCTCGGGGCGTACAAAATCGAGAGGATTATAACGATTTGTTCTCTCAGAACCCGGAGCGAAGAGAAAGACCTGACTACCCTTATTCTTGCGATATCCGGCGGTCGCCTTGAAAATTTCGCCCTTCAAGTCGGATACGATCATTGACCCTTCATGCATGAGAGCGTTTGGAATGACATAACCCGCTCCCTTTCCCGATCGTGTTGGGCCGATTATCAGATGATGGCGACTGTCGGCCGCTCTCAGCACATTTCGGCCCAACAGCCCAAATATGTGCCCTTTGTTGCGGAACCATTTCCTACGACGAAGTCCCATGACGTCTTGAAAAGCTGCATCGCCCAAGGGATTTTCGTGTACCTTCAGACCCAGATAGCCCGCGAAAACGGCGGCTGTGATGGCAGGCAACAAGGCCCCGATGGCAACGCGCTGCAGAGTTGAGTTGGACGCGTATGCCCAGATTTGTTGAAGCGGAGCAAAAGGGTTCTCGGTGATGGTGATGTTTAGAATTCGACTGTCTTTATAAATAACACCGAGCGCCACTCCATAAGCCAAGGTCCAGACAAGGAAGGCGATACTGGTACAGAATATCAGATAGACCGCTGTGTAACCCTTACTCATGGCTCCTCGCTTCGTGCAAAAAATATCTCCGATACGCCACGTTTTCCGCCGTCACGACGCAACTGGATGACGATGGGGATGACCTGTCCGTCGTCGAATGATTTGAGACTATTTGTGCTTTTGAAGATTGGAGTTTCCGGCTCGGTTTGGGGTTTGATTTAAGCGGCTTTGGCTTGGTGGTTCAAGCGGCGTTTTTTGATCGTGTCTCGTTTGATCCTTTCGCGTTCGAGCAGGATGGTCTGTCCGCGTCCGAAGTAGACGTCGGCGGGAGTGAGATTGTCGAGGCTCTCATGGTAACGGCGATGATTGTAATGCTCGACGAAGGCTGCAATCTGGGCTTCGAGGTCCTCCTTGAAGAAGTAGTTTTCAAGCAGGATGCGGTTCTTCAGCGTCTGGTGCCAGCGTTCGATTTTCCCTTGCGTCTGCGGGTGGCCGGGAGCGCCGTGAACCTGGTCGATCTTGTATTTCTCCAGCCATTCGCCGAGATCGGATGCGACGTAACACGAACCGTTGTCCGACAGCAGACGCGGCCGGTGCTCAACCTTGACCTTGTCACAGCCTGAGGCGGCCAATGCAAGATCGAGTGTATCGGTGACGTCATCCACCTTCATGCTGGTGCACAGCTTCCAGGCGATGATGTAGCGGGAGTAGTCATCGAGGATGGTGGATAGATAGAACCATCCCCAGCCGATGACCTTCAGGTAGGTGAAGTCGGTTTGCCACATCTCGTTCGGCCTCGTGGTCTTGTCCTTGAACTCGTCATTGGCCTTGATGACGATATAGGCTGGCGACGTGATCAGGTCGTGAGCCTTGAGTAAGCGATAGACCGAAGCCTCTGATACAAAATAACTTTCCGTATCAGTGAACTTCACCGCCAGTTCACGCGGTGACAGGTCGGCATGATCGAGCGCCAGTGCGATGATGCGATCCCGGATATCGTCAGGGATACGATTCCACACCCGCGAAGGTGCGGACGTCCGGTCTTCCAGCCCCTCGACACCGTAGGTCTGGAAGCGATCATACCATCGATAGAAGGTCGGCCTTGGAATGCCCAGCTTTTCCAGCGTCTGCCCGGCTGGCAAATGCGACTGCTCGACAAGCCGGATGATCTCATGCTTTTCGGAGGCGGGATATCTCATTCGTCGTCGCCCCCATCCCCGATCATGCTTTTTTTGAGCAGGCGGTTTTCCAGAGTGACGTCGGCCAGCGCCTCCTTCAGGTCACGGCTTTCACGACGCAGCGCTTTTACTTCGTCGCTGGTGGCAGAACGGGCGGTGTCGCCTGCAAGGCGCTTCTTGCCTGCCTCGAGGAATTCTTTCGACCAGCTATAATAAAGGCTCTCGGCGATCCCTTCACGGCGGCAGATCGCAGCAATGCTGTCTTCCCCGCGCAGACCTTCCAAAACAATACGGATTTTATCCTCGGCCGAATAATGTTTACGCGTGGCACGACGGATATCTTTGATGTAAGCGTTCGCTGCGTTGCACATGTTTCTTAGCTTGACGTATTAAAGTTCCATGGGAGCAGGTCGTCGAGGCAGCTTTGGGGATGTCCGGCTGCGATAGCAGTGAGTGTTGCTTTGAGATAAGCAAAGGGTTCGACATCGTTGATTTTGCAGGTTTCGATTAGCGAAGCGATGCGGCCCCAAGCGATGCCGCCTTCGTCGTGACCTGCAAAGAGCGCGTTCTTGCGATTGAGAGCGATAGGCCGGATGAGGTTTTCAACCCTGTTGGAGTCGATCTCTACGCGACCATCCGTTAAGAAGGTTTGCAGGCCTTCCCATTGGTTATGGATATAGGTGAGCTTTTCTCCCAGACGGGATTTGGCGGATAACTTGCAACGCTGTTTCTGAAGCCATTCCCCGAAGGCGGCGACCAGGGGCGCGGTGCGGGTCTGGCGGGCAGACAGGCGCTGGCCAGGTGAGATGCCGCGTATATCAGCCTCGATAGCGTAGAACTCCGCAATCCGGCGCAGGCCTTCGGCGGCGATCTCAGAGCCGTCGCGGTCGAAGACCTCCTTCAGCTTGCGTCTTGCATGAGCCCAGCAATGGGCTACCCGAATGGGACTGCCGCCCTTTCGAGAAGGTTTGGTCAGCCGATTGTACCCCTGATAGCCATCGACCTGCAGAATGCCGTCAAAACCGCTCAGGAAGACTTCGGCATTCTCGCCCGCGCGCCCCGGGGCGTAGAAATAGACTACACCCGGCGGGTCCTCGCCGCCCCATGGCCTGTCATCGCGGGCTAGTGCCCACAAATATCCGGTCTTCGTTGTCCCACGCCCCGGTTCCAGCACCGGGGCGGTGGTTTCATCCATAAACAGCTTGCCAGACCGCTTCAGATGAACGGCCAGTCGGTCGACCACCGGTTTCAGGTGGAATGCAGCCTTGCCAACCCAATCAGCCAGAACGGCGCGGTGCAGATCAAGGCCTGCCCGTGCCAGTATCTGGCTCTGGCGATACAATGGCAAATGATCCGCATACTTGCTGACCAGGACATGAGCCAGCGTTGCTTCCGTGGGCAGACCACCGGTGATCAGGTGCGCCGGAGCAAGTGCCTGGGTCACCCCGTCGGTACAAATCCGGCAGGCATATTTCGGGCGGACGGTAACGATGACGCGTAACTGCGCCGGCACGATGTCGAGACGCTCGCTGCGATCTTCACCGATCTTATGCATCACGCCACACCCACAGGGGCAAATCAGGCTGTCCGGTTCGATAATCTCTTCAATACGCGGCAATTTAGCAGGCAAATTGCCAATGGTGCGTCTGGGAGCTGGCCTGGTCGTTCCGTCGCCCGCTTTGTTGGAGCGCGCTTCTTTCTCTGCCTCGACTTCAGCAAGCGCGATGGACAGATCCTCGAATGCTAACTGCCGCTCGTCTTCTGACAGCTTTTCCGACCGTTTTCCATGCAAAGCGTGGTTGAGTTCGGCGATCAGATGCTCTTGCCGCCGGGTGATATCCTTCAGCGCCGCAACCTCCTCCATCAATGCCAGAACCGCCGCGCGTTGCGCGGCAGGAATGGCGGAAAGATCAAGGGCGGGAGTAATCTGCATAGGCCAAAGATACCATCAGAACCCAGCAAAAACACGTAAATCAAGATACTTGATTCATTCTGCCGCAGCTGGCGTTCTGGCTTCCAGAGCCTTGACCTTGCGCCAGTCGAGCCCGGAAAAAAGCGCTTCAAACTGTGCATGGTTCAACGTGATCAATCCATCTCTGACGGCAGGCCAGGTGAAGCTCGTATCCTCCAATCGTTTGTAAGCCATCACCAGCCCAGTACCGTCCCAATATAGCAGCTTCAACCGGTCCGCCCGGCGTGAACGGAACACAAATACGGTACCCGTGAATGGGTTCTCGCGCAGAACCGATGATACGAGTGCCGCTAATCCGTCATGCCCCTTGCGGAAGTCGATGGACTTCGTCGCAACCATGATCCGCACCCGGTTGGAAGGAAATATCATGGGCAGGTAGCCATGGCACGCACCACCGATGCGATCCGATCCGCCGAAGCGCCAGCCTCCAGACGAATGACCACTGCGCCTGCGACGATTTCCGGGCGTGAGGGAAGATCAACATCAATGCACGCTGCCTGAGTGGTCGACCCAACCATTAAGGTAGCAAACTCCACCGGATCCTCTGGCGCAGGCAACACCAGCTGCCCCTTTCTTGCAAGAGTCCGCCACGTCGATAAATGATTTGCAAGCAAACCGTGCCGACGCGCAACAGAACTCACCGTAGCGCCAGGCAGCAGCGTTTCTGCTACAATCCGCGCCTTCACCTCATCCGGCCACTTTCGGTTCCCGCAGCTTCCGCCACCAACTCGTAGAACCTCCAATGTAGTGTCCATGGAGAAACTCCGTCCTGATCATCTCAAAAGTCTAATGCGACAATCAGAACTGTAATTGGAAGGTGGGGATCAGCGTACGCTTACTCTTTGATCGTCTTCTCCGCAGAAGACGTTTGGGGAACGGGTTTCTGTCTCATCTTTGCGTCCTTTGATAAAGCTATGATGAGCCAAAAATCCTCTCTTCTTAATTAAACCAGTTTTGTCTCAAAGGCGCTGATGTCGGACATAGTAAGCGGCTGCTTCATGCTCTTCAGGAGCAGTACTTTAAGATATATAGGGGGATTTGACGATAAATACTTTTTGTATTTTGAAGATTTCGACCTGTCGCTAAGATCAGTCAAATTTGCTGACACAGTCTATTTGCCTACTGTAAGAGTAGTACATGCGGGCGGGAATGCTTCGAAGAAAGGGCTTTGGCACATAAAGATTTTTATCCAGTCTGCTATAAAATTTTATAGTATTCATGGACTGCGCATATATTGACTTAAGTAGTAACAATATATGCGCAATTTAAACGATTTGCAGCCCGTTCGATTTACCGTTATTTTCAAGATTGGCTTATGAGAACCAGAATTTTTTTTTGAAACGCTCTTTTTTTTCAGGAAAGTTTCAAAGGTATCAAATCAAGCGCTTTTCCTAAAGATAACCGTGAGGCAATCACCTTTCTTCTCCCTATAGCTGTGTTCTGGCTTATAATAAATACTGGCATTTCCGCTACCACGCGCAAAATCAAGCGGTGCAAATGAATTGTTATCGAGCATGTAAAACCCGTGGCGATTAGCTCGACTACACCACCATTCTAGTGGCTCCAATGTCTGATGGAGCGGTGTACCATCTTCCATAAATCCACCATCGACCTGAGAAATGGAACAAGCAAACAAGCTTCCTTCATGGGTATGTCGCGCGATATTAGCAAACATAC
>NZ_JBIVCA010000045.1:0-5590 GCF_044746345.1 Lysinibacillus sp. NPDC086135
GGGAAGCCCCCAACTACCATCGGCGCTAAAGAGCTTAACTTCCGTGTTCGGTATGGGAACGGGTGTGACCTCTTTGCCATCATCACTAGACTATTAGTTTTCAATATACTTCGTATGTTGAAAATCTTATGTATTTCGTTTTGAAGTTTTTATTACCTGTCCTTCAAGACAAGAATTATTGTATAACGTTTTCTCACATTGTGCAACACTTTTTTATAAAAAAAAAAGAAATCATTACTTTTCGAAGATATTTTTGTTATGTAAGAGAAATTATCACTCTGCTATTTATTATAACAATTGATTAATTAAAAGAAAACAATTAATTTATCAGAAGTATTTTTATCAATTTTTATTCATTAAAAAACACAGTTTTCCGATTTGAGCTACTCTTTTCTGATTGTCGAGACACTTCGCTATTTGCAGGAATCTTTAATCTACGACAGGATCGATCAGAGTAGCCCTTCGTTACAATCAACTAAATAAGCAAAATATAAACGAAAAACTATTAATAGATTCAACTAACATGGCTGTTAATTTATAATTTCACAATTATTTAATGATAGTTTTCTAGTTTCATTTAATCCTCAATCATTTAAACCCTAAATTTCCTCTCAGGTGAAAGAACATTTCTGACGTTGCACTTTCTTACCAAAAACTGCTAAATAGGTTAAATAACAGAAAGAGCCATTTGTAATTGAACAATTTCCTCAAATGTTGTTGCTGGACCAAAAGATACTCTAAAAAATTGACGTGCCGCTTCCATAGAATAGCCCATTGATAAAATCGCGTTAGTACCAGATTCACCATGGCTATCACAAGCACTTCCTGTGGAAATATATATCCCCGCTTCATTTAATTTTAACAAAACGTATTGACCCTCTACTCTTTTCATTAGTACACCACAAATATTAGGCAATTGCTCCTTACTCTCAATTATTTGACACGTTTCTTGTAATTTTCCCTTAAAACTTTGACGTAATGCTTCATAGTGCTTCCGCTCATATTGATAATCTTCAATCGCCGTAGCAAAAGCGACAATAGCTGGAGTATCTAATGTTCCTCCCCTAAACCCACGTTCATGCGTGACACCTGGTGCTAATGCAGGAACACGGAGCTTAGGATTAATATAAATAGCTCCACATCCTTTTGGCCCACCTATTTTATGAGCTGAAATTGTAATAGCATCTACTTTCTGCTTTAACGGAAGTTTACAGAAGGACTGTACACAATCAACATGCAAGAGAACGTTTGATTGTTTTGCAATCTCGGCTATTTCTTCAATAGGTTGAATAGAGCCTATCTCTGAATTTACATGTTGGATAGTGATTAAAGCCGTATCTTCTTGTATGGCTTCTCGTAGTTGCTCTACATGAATACAACCATCTTGCTGTAAAGGTAACTTCGTGACCACAAACCCCATTTTTTCAAGCGTATTTAAAGCCGCATGCACGGAAGTGTGTTCAGCTTGTGATGAAATAATGTGCTTCCCTTTATTTGACGCTAAAGCTAATGACAAAATCGAAATTAAATTGCCCTCCGTTCCGCTTCCAGTAAAAATGACACCGTCACTATTTACTCCAAGAGATTTTGCTACGACAGCTCTTGCCTGTTCAACAAAATAATGTGCTTGGCCCCCTAGATCATGTAGGCTTGCACTATTCCCATAATACTGCTTTGCTACCTCACAATATGCTTTAAGAGCTTTTGGAGTCATTGGAGAGGTTGAAGCGTAATCCAAATAAATCATCTTATTCTTCCCTTCTAGTTCATCAGGTCTTGTTTTCTCTTTTATTTTATGTAAAGATATGTGTCAAGACAACTGTAAAGAAGGTATATGTATGGATGTAATGACAGATGTACTTATTATTGGTAGCGGCGTTGCTGCACTTCAAACTGCTCGACTACTCGAAGGACATTTTCAAGTTCAGATAGTTACAAAATGTTCAATTAAAATGAGTAGTTCTTATCGTGCTCAAGGCGGTATTGCTGCCGTTACAAGTCAAGAAGATCATCCAAAGTTTCACATTGCTGATACGTTGATTGCTGGTGAATATCATCATGAAAGAAGGAATGTTGAAGTACTAATAGAAAACGGTACGGAAATTATGAGTGATTTATTAAATGAGGGCTTCCCAGTTGATCGACAAGTTGATGGGTCCCCCGCTCTAGGCTTAGAGGGGGCACATAGTCATCACCGTATTTTACATGCAGGTGGTGATCGTACTGGCCAAGTAATGATCGATTATTTGCTCAGACAACTTACATCTAATATCGTTGTGAATTGCTATGAAATGGCTTACGAGCTTTTATTGAATACAGATGGAGCTTGTGTTGGTGTTCTGACAAAAGGAGCAGAGGGAACGAAGCGCTACCTTGCCCACCACGTCATTCTAGCGACAGGAGGTGCGGGTGCTATATATTCTTGTACATCTAACTTTGCTACGAATACTGGAGATGGTATCGCTTTAGCATATCGTGCTGGAGCTGCCATCAGTGATATGGAATTTATGCAATTTCATCCGAGCTTACTTTGGTGTGGAGGGCAGGCCAAAGGATTAGTCTCTGAAGCTGTCCGTGGCGCCGGAGGAAAGTTTGTCGATGCACTGCGTCATCCCATAATGAAAGGCATTCATGAGCAGTTGGACTTAGCACCACGCCATATTACTGCACATGCATTATTTAATAAACGTGCTGCTGGGCAGGAAACCTTTATTGATATTTCAAGTATCGAACACTTTGAAGAAAAATTCCCTACGATTGCTCAGCTTTGCTATGACAATCATGTTAATTTACAAGATGAATTAATTCCTGTAGCACCAGGTAGTCATTTCTTAATGGGTGGTGTTGTTGCTGATGACAAGGGAAGAACATCTATTCCTAATCTATATGCAATAGGTGAAGTTGCTTGTACTGGGGTGCATGGTGCCAATCGTTTAGCTAGTAACTCTCTTTTAGAAGGCATTACGTTTGGACAAAGAACAGCCCAATACATTATTCAAACAGGTTGTAAGCAAAATAGTTTCTTAATTGATGACAAACATCACCAACAAACAATGCCATCATTATTTACAAAAGATCAATTACGACAAATGATGATGCACACGTTAGGCATTGTGCGAAATCGTATCGATATGGAACAATTCGTACAACAATTGCCCTCAATGCAAACACTTCTTCATGTTGATTTAGATAGCTTGAATCGGCAGGAACTCGAACTTTACATGATGCATATTGTCGCTACATTAATGGCGCACGCAGCCATTACACGAAAAGAAACTCGTGGATCACATATTCGCATTGACAGACCACAAGATGATCATCATTGGGCAAACCGTTGGATCATTTTTCAACAAGGACAGATGAAAGTGAGGAATTCATTATATGAATATCATCAAACTCGAGGAATTGCTAAAACAATTTTTTAATGAGGATATAGGTGATGGGGATTTATCGAGTGAGTTAATATTTTCCCCTGAACAGCAAGGATCTTTTTCTTTTTATGCAAAAGAAGACGGTATTTTTTGTGGAGCTCTCATCATTGAGCATGGATTTCTTCTACTTGATCGATCGATGGATATTACCCTATATAAAAAAGATGGTGAAAAAGTAAAGGATGGTGAAGTTCTCGCTGTTATTCAAGGACCTCTTCAACAGTTATTAATGGGAGAGCGTGTAATTTTGAATCTTATCCAGCGTATGTCTGCTATTGCCACAACTACAAATTTAGCTGTGCGAGAAACTGCAGGTACTAATGCGAAAATATGCGATACGCGCAAAACAATGCCTGGAATGCGTATGTTAGATAAATACGCTGTTAGAGTCGGTGGCGCCTATAACCATCGCAATGGTCTATTCGATGCGATCATGCTGAAGGATAATCATATTGCTTTTGCGGGTAGTATTACTAATGCAGTACAGGCGGCCCGTGAAAAAATCGGTCACACTATTAAAATTGAAGTCGAAATCGAAACAAAAGCACAATTAGATGAAGCAATTGCAGCCGGCGCAGATATCATTATGTTTGATAATCGTAGCCCTGAAGAAATACGTGAATGGCTTCCAGTAGTTCCACCACATATTGCTACAGAAGCTTCAGGTGGCATTTCGCTTCATAACTTAAATACCTATGCAGAAACAGGTATTCAATGGATTTCACTCGGAGCACTAACACATTCAGTAAAAGCCTTTGATATTAGTGCACTAGTAAAAACGAAAGGAGCTAATTCCATTGTCCATCACTAGTTTATTACAACAAACATCATTACTACCAGAGCATTATCGTGGATTATCTAAAAATGACATGGAATCTCGCATTATAGCTATAAAAAAGAAATTAGGTAGTAAGCTCTTTATCCCTGGACATCATTATCAAAAAGATGAAGTGATTCAATTTGCAGATGCAACAGGGGATTCCTTGCAGCTTGCTCAATTATCAGCAGCTAACAAGGAAGCTGAACATATAGTATTTTGTGGCGTACACTTTATGGCGGAAACAGCTGATATGCTCACAACTGAACAACAGCATGTTTATTTACCTGATATGCGTGCAGGCTGTTCAATGGCAGACATGGCAGACATTTATCAAACAGAACAAGCATGGCCGATTTTACAGAAACTCTTTGGCGATACCATTATCCCTCTAACATATGTCAATTCTACTGCTGCCATTAAAGCATTTACTGGGCGTCATGGTGGAGCCTGCGTAACATCGTCCAATGCAAAAGAAATGGTTAAATGGGCATTTACACAAAAACCACGTATTTTCTTTTTACCAGATCAACATTTAGGAAGAAATACTGCGTATGATTTAGGAATACCGCTTGAAAATATGGCAGTTTGGAATCCTCATACAAATATGCTTGAGACAGATCAGCCACCAGAAAACATTCAAGTCATCTTATGGAAGGGACACTGCTCCGTCCACGAAGGTTTTACAGTTCAGCATACGGAGCTTATACGTCAAGTTCATCCAACTATGCGTATCATTGTTCATCCTGAATGTAATCGTGAAGTTGTTGCGGCTTCAGATGATGCAGGTTCTACAAAATACATTATCGATACGATTAATAAAGCACCGAGTGGTTCAGCATGGGCAATCGGTACAGAAATGAATCTTGTTAATCGGATAATCCAGCAGCACCCTGATAAGCAGATTATCTCTTTAAATAAGAACTTCTGTCCTTGTCTTACAATGAATCGAATTGACCTTCCCCATCTGCTTTGGTCCTTAGAAAGTATAGAGAAGGGGCAACCACATAATCGTATTCAAGTAGATGCTCACACTGCTGAAGAAGCACGTAGCTCACTTGAAAGGATGCTATTAAGGGCATAAAAGGCAAAACGTCTACTCATTTCTGGTAGACGTTTTGTTATTATAGTTACTGAGTCTTTTTCGCAAGCATGTTGTGATATTCATTATAAATAAATTTCATCTTAGAATCTTAAAAACTATTTTTATACAAAAAAATACAGTAGATGTAAATTACATCTACTGTATTTCAGTATGACCCGTACGGGATTCGAACCCGTGTTACCGCCGTGAAAGGGCGGTGTCTTAACCACTTGACCAACGGGCCAATGGCGGAGAAGG
>NZ_JBIVCA010000046.1:0-4654 GCF_044746345.1 Lysinibacillus sp. NPDC086135
CGGAAGTTAAGCTCTTTAGCGCCGATGGTAGTTGGGGGCTTCCCCCTGTGAGAGTAGGACGTCGCTAGGCAATGTAAACAGTCAGCTGAGTGCTGGCTTTTTTTTTATAAAATTATACAAATAATAATTAACCAATAGTAAAAAATCGAGAAGCTAATGTAAGCTTCTCGATTTTTTTACTATTTACTTTAGCAAAAGTTAATCTTTATATAGTCAAATATACTCATTAGTATTTAGATATTTCATTTTACTTTCATATTAATTTCGATGTAATATTACCCATAGTATTAAAAGGTAATACTATGGCTTTTATAGGTATTTTATATTAAAATAGGTAATAGTTATTTTTACATACTATTAGGATATAGGTATGTAAAAAAATATATAATATAAATAGGAGTGTAAATATTGATAATACTAGATAGACCTTATGTTTCGGACTTATTAGCGGACACAATTAGTAAGAATAAAATTCCGGTAATCAAATTAAATGAAGTTTTTATACCAAACGAATCTACTATAAATTTAAAAAAGGTAGACGATTTGTTGATTGAATTAGAGAAAGGGAATTCTCCAATTCTCTTTAACTCTGAAAATGGACTTAATATTTTATCAAAATATGCGCCTAATCACTATTTAACAACTGTTACAGATATTTTGAAAAATAAAGTTACTTTCAGGAAAACATTAAGTAGACATTATACAGATTTCTTTTTCACAGAAGTTTCTCTAAAAGAATTAGAAGAATTAGATCCTAGTGCTCTACCTTTCCCTATTATTGTTAAGCCTGTTATAGGATATTCAAGTATAGGTGTACATCGTATTGATAAAGTAGAAGAATATAAAGAAACTATTAAACAACTTAAGTTTGAAATGGAAGTTACAAGTTCAGAGTATCCAATCGAAGTTATTAATAATCAATCATTTATAATTGAAAAATTAATTGAAGGCGATGAATACGCTGTTGACGTATATTTTACAGAAGACGGGGAACCTGTTGTCCTAAATCTTTTTAAAAGAATGTTTAGACATGAGAAAGACATGAGCGATAGAATTTACTATACGAGTAAGCAAGTAATAAATGAGTCCCTCAACAAAATTCAAGAGTTTTTAAGAACTATTTCATCGTTCTTCGCTTTAAAGTCCGCCCCTATACATATTGAAATTCGCATCGATAATGACCAGATTGTTCCTATTGAAGTAAATCCACTTAGATTTGCTGGTATCGGTACAAATGAACTTGGCGTTCATGCATATGGTGTAAACGCATGTGAGTACTTTTTTAAACAAGAAAAGCCTGATTGGGAAAATATAATTAATCAAATGGATGATTCAATTTATAGTTTTTGTTGTGCCGAAATAGATGCCTCTATTGATTGTAAGCAAGTTGTATCTATTAATCATGAAGCGTTTAAACTAAACTTTGGTGAAATTTTAGAATATCGACCAATGAAAGTGAATGAAAGCTCTACTTTTGCTGTAATCTTTCATAAGTCACCGGATTTAAATGAAAATATAAGGTTATTGAATTTAGATCTGAATCAATATATAACGTTAAAAGAAAGGGTATTTGTTTAATAATGACTAATTTTTTTATTGCAGTTAGGAGCGTTAATGATGTTTAAAAGTATGACAATTAGAAAGAAAATATTATTAAACGTATTAATGCCTATTGTTGTTATAAGCACAATTTTTAGCTTAGCCATTTTTATTGTAGCTGATCGTTTAATTGACGGTTATATTATTCCTCAGTTTGAAGAGAGCTTAACAATGAAAATGGAGGATTTCGATGAGTTATTTGATAAAGAATTAATCAATAGTGCTAAAACAAACAAAAGTGCATATCAAGAACTATTGTCTAGAGGAAATGCATTTCAAGAAGAGTATGATTTAGAAAATGTGTATATCATGAGTAAAGTAGATAATAAAGAAGTCATTTTATTTTTAGGTAATGACGATAAGTATTTATCACCTCTAGCGTTTACTGATGAACAAAAAGCAGCACTAGGTACAACTAAAATGGTTACAAGTGATATTTATATAGATGATTACGGCGCCCATAAGTCTACATTTTTACAAGTTCAAGGAACAGATTCTGTCTTAGGATTAGATGAAGATGCAGATTTTATAGTTGATCTAGAAAGTTTATTAATAAAAGTATGTGTATTATTAGCACTTATATTTATTGTGGTAAGTGGTATACTAGCATATTTCACTGCTAAAAGAATTTCTAAACCGTTAAATGAACTTGTAGATTATACTAAAGTAATTGCAGCTGGTGATTTAACACAGGAAATAAAAAATACAAGTAATGATGAAATTGGTCAACTTGCATCAAGTTTTAATAGTATGCAAGTACAGCTAAAAGAAGTTATAGGTCATGTATCCTCAACAGCAGACTATGTAGCAAACGGGTCTAAAGAATTGACTCAAAGTATAGAGCAAGTGACAGAAATGGCTAATCAGGTATCAGCAGCAGTTCAGGAAGTTTCAGTAAGTAGCGAAATGATAACAACTGGGGCTATTCAAAATCAAATTGCAATTAGAGAAATATCAGAGGGGATAGTAGAGATTACAGAATCTACTACAAACGTCTCTGATGAATCTATTAAGACATCTGAAGAATCCAATCAAGGTAATAATGTCATTCAACAATCCGTACAAGGAATTGATTCAATTAACGAGCTTTCAAAAGCCTCAATGCAAATGACAGAACAAATGCATCAACGTTCTAAAGAAGTAGGACAAATTACAAATGTAATTACAAGTATTTCAGATCAAATTAATTTACTAGCACTAAATGCAGCTATTGAGGCTGCTCGTGCAGGTGAATACGGAAAAGGGTTTGCTGTTGTCGCAGATGAAATAAGACATTTAGCAGAACAATCTGCCCAATCTGCTAATGACATAACTAAATTAATCTCTGAAATGCAAAACAATTCTAATGAATCGGTTGAAGCTATTACGAGAGTAGTAGATGAAATTGATCAAGAGACTGTCGCAATAAGATTGGCTGGAGATACTTTCCAAAAAATCTCATCTCTAATTTCAAACATTAGTATGCGAACGCAATCAATTGCTTCAACAGTAGAACAAATATCAGCAAGCTCTGAACAAGTATTAGGGACTACTGAGACAACTGTGCAATCATTGGAGCAAACATCAGCAGGTACCCAAAATATTGCTTCAACTATGCAAGAGCAATCTGCTTTTATGGAAGAAATGCTAGGAACAGCTAATCAAGTAAATGATATGGTTGAAAACTTAAAAGGTCAAATTGCACATTTTAAAATTAAATAATCTAAGCAATAACATTAACTAAGTTAAAAGGATTAGCTCTAACTTGAACAGAGCTAATCCTTTTACTATTTTTAGATCCGTATGCCAGTACAAAGACGTTTGTAAATTCGACAAAATACTCATTGAGTTCGTTCTAATTGTATATAACTTTTTATATAATGTAGCGATTACCTGAAAAAGGAGAGGAAATTTTGTGGATTGATGGTGTTTTTTCTGGCGGTGGTTTGAAGGGGTTTGCACTAGTTGGGGCGTATCAAGTACTAGAAGCTGAAAATTTCCGCTTTAAACGGGTAGCTGGAACAAGTGCTGGGGCCATATTAGCTACTTTTATTGCTGCAGGGTATAGTGGAAAAGAAATTCAAACGATGTTAGAAGAGTTGGATGTACCTTCATTACTAGATCCAAGGAAAACAATCTTACCTTTCCCGTTTATGAAGTGGGTTAATGTTTATCACCATTTAGGTTTATATAAAGGAAAAGCATTAGAAAAATGGTTTTTTCAGAAATTGGCAGCAAAAGGTGTTTATACATTCGGAGATTTACCTAGAGATTCATTAAAATTAGTGGCTTCAGATTTAACAAATGGCAGAATGATCGTTTTACCAGACGATTTACAAAAATATCATATTGAAGCGAGGAACTTTTCTGTAGCAAGTGCTTTACGTATGAGCTGTGGTATACCGTTCTTCTTTGAACCTGTTACATTAAAAACAGGAAAAGGAGATTCAGTTATAGTAGACGGCGGCGTATTGAGCAATTTTCCGTTATGGGTATTTGATGATAGAGAAGGACGTAAGATGCGACCGATTATAGGACTTAAATTGAGTAGACGTAGAGAAGAACAACATCCACATGAAATCAAAAACGGATTAAATTTATTTGAAGCTTTATTTACTACTATGAAAGATGCTCATGATGAAAGGTATATTTCAAGACGGCATGAACGAGATATTATTTTTATTCCTGTCGATGACTATAGCGCCACACAATTTGATTTAGATGAAGAGACTAAAGAAACGCTTTTAGAAATAGGAAGAAACCGTACTATTCAATTTTTAAAATCATGGCCAAAGTTTAGGTTATAAAACTTTTGAAAAAACAAAAAAACTATTGACGTTCTATGAAGTGGGTGATATTATATAAAAGTTGCTGCTAAACATGCAGCTAGAACAATATGAAAATAAAATAACTGTTTGACATTATGTATAAAACATGTTATTATATAAAAGTTAACTCTTAACAAAGAGATGGCGATTATAAATGAACCTTGAAAACTGAACAAGCAAAACGTAATCAATAAAGTTTTTACTAGCTAACCTTGAGTTAGTGAACGAAACAAAATTTTGGACATCAA
>NZ_JBIVCA010000047.1:0-3303 GCF_044746345.1 Lysinibacillus sp. NPDC086135
TTTTGTTATGGTGACTTAATTTTATCAGAAGTGGTCCTTATTTTTTATGACAAAAATTCAAAGCCGGTGAAATTTTACTGATCGTAAAATTTCACTGGCTTTTTAGTTTAGGGAGGGGTTTTGTCCCAGCCTCTTTAAATAATTTAATACCTTGCTTTATTAGGTAATGTATATTATAAATAAATAAAGAGGTGTAAAAATTGGAATTTAACAAAGAGGTTTTAAAAGGGCATATTGATACATTAATCCTCTCGTTATTACATAGCAAAGATATGTATGGATATGAAATAGCAAAATTGACTCGTGAAAAAAGTGAAGACCAATTTGAACTAAAAGAAGGTACACTTTATTTGTCATTAAAGAGATTAGAAAATAACAAATGGATTTCTTCTTACTGGGGTGATGAACAAGGACTAGGCGGAAGAAGAAAATATTATAAACTTACATCATTAGGTGAAGAGGGCTTTGAAGAAAAGCGTAAGGAAAAGTAATCTGAGTGTTTTTTTGTCAAAAGCTTCCCTTTAGTTTCATAACAAGAAGTTAAGTCATTTCGTCTATTCAATCTCCACACTGATTTTTGTATGATTTAGAACCTTATACCATCACTATACTAACATATAACCCCACTTTTTTTGAACTTTATTGAACTTACCTGCCCCTTTAGTTGAAGAAGAACCTTTTCTTCTATTGCACATTTTTTCGGAATACATCTCAAATTCCTAACAGTTCGTATTAACAATAAGAAAATAAAAAGTTCAAGATCGAAACTTAACGACATTATTGTACGTATATTATAAATAGTCTGAAATCAAAAAGGAGCCTAGCTATGAAACATTTATCAATTTATGTTTTTATCTTTAACTTACTTTTTTATGGACTAACCATTTTTAATATTGATCTTGTTCCAGGTATAGTATGGCGAAGCGTATTAATTACAGGACCTATAATAGGGGTTATCTTAGCTTTGTTGTATTCTAAAGGAAAATTGAAAGTAATAGGATTATCCGGGAATTTATTCATTTTTGTCATTGCCATACTTTTGCCGTATATTGTTACAACATTTATTTGGAACCGACCATAGCAAGTGCACTTCTGCAGAGCCAATATCTAAGAGATGTGCTTAGATATTGGCTCATTTAATCTGAAATTTATTAATTATTCTGCTAAGTTTTTTGTTATCTGTGTTGCGCCGTATGTTCTAATTGTCTATTATCCTTCAATTTCAATTTTCTCTAATTCCAAGTGTTGAACAGTTTTATTCTATTCGTCATACTTATAGCTGCATTTATACATATACAAATACTGCTTTTTTTATGAAATCGAAGTAATTCTCTAGATAGAAATTGACTTATCACTTAGATTGTATTGCATCTTAGTCTGTAGCTAAATAATCACTATTTCGGATTCTTCAATTTTTCACTAATGCGACATAAAAACAATGGAATTTATCAAATTTCTTATTGAACTAACCTGCACCGTTAGTTCAATTACGGCTGTGCTATATCTCCCACTTGATGCCAAGTTCTGCAAATGATATTCTGCTTTCGTTAAGACCTTCCTCATCGTCTGATTGAATCATTTTTATTTCACTATCCATCAATATAATTTCACCAGAAGGGTTACTTATTTTTCTCTCAAAGATGGAGTAAAGCAAATTTATTTGAGAATCGGACATATCGTAGTATTCTTTCCATTCATTTATTGCTGTTTCAATATCTTTAGTTTGAATTTCGATAAGAAAACCTCCGTTTTCAATAAAGTCCTCAAAACTATCGTTTGAATATGTCCCAACATCGCCTTCCCAAAAGGCAGTAGTAATGACTGGGACTGTATCTCCATCAATTTCATCTAACAAATATTGAAGGGTTTCGTTAACAGCTAACTGATTTACTTCCTTGGGAGCACCGTTAAAATAATCCAAAGCATCTATATACTCTCGTTCACTAAATTCGTTTCGGAAGGTACCTACAACGTAGTTGGGATTGAAGGTTATTGTCCCACGAGCACCTGAACTATCCTGAACGTTGTAATTAATGTCATCCCAGGAATGTTCATTTGACAATTCGGGATAGTGAGCGACCATAATAGCGTGGGCTATTGAAGCCAAAATGCATCCTCCCCAAAGGTGTTCCCTTTGCCAATTTAGCTTTTTCATAAATTTAATTCCCTTCATTTAACTTTCGAATTTATCATTATTAATTCGACGACGATTTCCAATTAACCTTCTTCAACTAACCGCCCCGTTAGCCATCCATGTAGCGCAAAAACCAGCGCTACACCACAGAAAATGAAAGATGATTAAGTTCTTTCATGGGAGTACAATAAGAAAAAAGAACTGTCTAAAACAGCTTAATGTTCTTCAAGTAAAGCACCCGTTAGCCCTCCATGAAGCGCGAAAATAATCTCTTCACCACAGAAAATGAAAGATGATTAAGTTCTTTCATGGGAGTTGAACAAGAAAAGTGAAGCTTATTCAACTAAAGCCCCTGTAATTGAAGTATAGGAACGATTAAAAAATGCAAGTTTAAAGTGTCTAATATACAGGTTTTTATTCAGTAGCGGAATGGGTACGTTATTTATTTTAAGAAAATTTTTCTTTACTGAGAATTCAATTTCGAAAAAAATAATTGGAACTCCCGAATATTATTTTTTATACTAGCTCTAGAATAAAAGTGATAAATATAGTTATCTTTCTCCCAATGTACCATCCAGCTTTTATATTTGGTATTTTGTCGACACAAAATAATTTCATTAACTGGGATGTGTAAAATCGATCCACTTACTTTTTTGATATTCCAACTCTGCCTAGTTCCAATTTTATGACCTGTAAACTGAGGAAGCGAATCTGATAATTCTCTAGGGGCAATCCATAGCCAAAATCCGTTTGTAAAGTCTTCTTGAGAACGATATAAAAAATGATACTCTGAACCAGATTCATATTCTTTATAACCTATTGAATCTAAAAAAAATTCATTATGATTTTTAGGAGTCTTAATTCCTAGGCTTTCTTCAATTCGTATTTTCTTGTTAGCCTCGTACCAAGCTACACGAGAAACTTCGTCATCGGTATCCCATTTGGATTTGTTATAACGAGCGGTGTAACTACAGGTAGTAAAAGACTGTTCACCTATTATGCGAATTGAATCGTTATCAACTGCTTTTAAACTTTCTAATACCATTAAAATTTCTTTTTCATCAAAAGTCCCCTCTCGTATATTAGTAGTAAGAGCTCTATCCGATATAATTTCCAGTTGATCCGGACAACTGGGGATCTGTTGGGTTTCCTATAGGAGATAGTCGCCT
>NZ_JBIVCA010000048.1:0-3090 GCF_044746345.1 Lysinibacillus sp. NPDC086135
TTTTATGAAAAAAATTTAAAGCCGGTGAAATTTTACTGATCGTAAAATTTCACCGGCTTTTTAGTTTAGAGAGGGGTTATGTCCCAGCCTCTTTTCATTTGCTTAAGTGAATTCAGAAATACTCGCGCTTCACTCACAAATAACGCGGCATTTTATAGGTAAGCTTGTAATTCATTCGCTAAAAACGGCTTGGCATTTAGCAGCTTCAAAAACGCATCATAGCTAGCCCGCTGTTCAGAGCTTGGCTTTTTACCTGTATGATAGGCTCGTATTAAAATGTTTTTCGGTGTATTTTCCATATCTATGAACTCTAGCAATTGTGCCTCATAGCCAACGAGTGATAAGATTTCTGCTCGGACTGCGTCTGTTGCGAGCGCTGCAAAACGTTCGCGTACGAGACCGTGTTGAAGCATGATATCCAGTGCTGGTGTGTTAAGCTGACGATTTAGCTCATGCTGGCAGCAAGGGACACTTAAAATTACGCTTGCTCCCCATTTCACAGCACGGGCTAATGCCATATCAGTGGCAACATCACAAGCGTGTAGAGTCACCACCATGTCCACAGCAGACTCCTCATTATAATCATTAATATCTCCTACTAGAAATTCAAGCTGCTCATAGCCTAAATCCTGTGCAATTCGTGAGCATTCTTCAATAACTTCCTTCTTTAAATCCAAACCAGTGACACGAATGTCTAAGCCCTTTTCGATTTTTAAGTAATGGTATAGGGCGAATGTTAAATAGGATTTGCCTGAACCAAAATCTAAAATACGAACCTGACGATCCTTTGGCAAATAGGTTAATGCATCATCAATAAATTCGATGAAGCGGTTGATTTGTTTAAACTTATCGTATTTTTGTTTCTTTATTTTTCCTTCTTCTGTTTGCACCCCGAGACGAATTAAAAACGGGTATGGCTTATCCTCTGCCAGTAAATAGTTTTTCTTACGATTATGCGCTAAATTAACTTGCTTTGGCGTTGAGGATTTATCAGATTTCCATAGTACTTTGTTCTTTTTTGATAGCTGTACTTGTATATTTTCATCAATAAAATCAATATGCGCTTGACGGTAATCGTTAAAAAATGCTTCTAGTTTCTCAGGAAAATTTTCTAATAGAACATTTTCGTGTTTTAAAATACGTTCAAATTGATATTCAACTTGTATATGGTAAGTTTCCTTCAGTAATAAAGGTTTTAGCTTTATACGTTTTACTTCGTTTGATTTCATACGAGGTTGACTGATCGTAGCAGTAACGAGTTGCTGCTGTATAATCCGCTCCATAAGCTGAGTTTTCATTTCTTCAAATGTCATACATTTCGCCTTCTTTATCGTGTTATAGATGGCACTAGTTTAACACATTTTATGAATTGCTTTGCTATTATAAATTTTAGAAGTTGCTCTTTGAATAATTATAGGTTATCTTGTATATTTGTGGTATTTTAAATATAGGGAATTTTTAATAAAAAGACTAAAGGGGAAATAAGGGGGAAAAGTATGTCTGAAAACATGTATCAATTACTTGCGATTATTATTTATATGATCGCCATGCTAGGAATCGGTTGGTATGCATTTAGGAAAACATCAAATTTAACGGATTATATGCTTGGGGGGCGTTCGTTAGGCCCTGCTGTTACGGCGCTGAGCGCAGGTGCAGCAGATATGTCTGGTTGGCTATTAATGGGTTTACCAGGCGCGATCTATTTAGCCGGACTTTCCAAGGCTTGGATTGCCATCGGCTTAACAATTGGCGCCTATTTGAATTGGCTATTGGTAGCACCGAGGCTACGTGTATATACACAAGTTGCTAATGACTCAATTACTATTCCGAGTTATTTAGATAATCGTTTACGTGACAACACTAAGCTAATAAGAATTGCGTCAGGTATCATTATTTTAATCTTCTTTACATTTTATGTTTCTTCAGGAATGGTTGCAGGGGGTAAGTTTTTTGATAGCTCATTTGGCTATGAATACCATACTGGCTTATTAATTGTATCTGTTGTAGTTGTAGCATACACATTATTTGGAGGGTTTTTAGCGGTTAGTTATACAGACTTTTTACAGGGTCTCATTATGTTTATAGCACTTATTTCTGTACCGTTATTTGGATTGTTTTTAACAGGTGGAATTGGAGACACGATAGCATCTATAAAAGCTGTAAATCCTGATCATCTGAACTTATTATCTTCAAATGCAACTGCTGCAGTAATTATTTCATCACTTGCATGGGGACTTGGTTATTTTGGACAACCACATATTATCGTACGCTTTATGGCGATAAGCTCAGTAAAAGAAACAACGCAGGCTCGTCGCATCGGAATTGGCTGGATGATGTTAAGTTTATTCGGAGCGATTGCAACAGCTTTAGTAGGTGTGGCTTATTATGAACAAAATGCAGGTGAATTAAAGGACGCTGAGACAGTATTTATTGTACTTGGCCAAATTTTATTCCATCCATTTATTGCAGGTATAATGCTAGCTGCCATTTTAGCCGCAGTAATGAGTACCATTTCATCGCAATTAATTGTTACTTCGTCAGCGCTTGTTGAAGACATTTACAAAGCTTTATTTAATAAAACGGCTGATGATAAGCATTATGTCTTTGTTGGTCGTGTCGCTGTTTTAGTTGTAGCTATCGTCGCAGGGATTTTAGCATGGAATCCAGATAGTTCTATTTTAGACTTAGTGGGCTTTGCTTGGGCTGGCTTCGGTGCAGCGTTCGGTCCTGTAATATTGCTGTCGCTGTATTGGAGAAAATTAACGAATTACGGAGCGCTAAGTGGGATGGTAGCTGGTGCTGCAACTGCCTTTGTTTGGGGGAAAATAAAGTTCTTAGCTGATACATTATATGAGATTGTTCCAGGTTTCTTTGTATGCTTAATCGTTGCGATTATTGTTAGTGTTTTGACATATAGACCGAATAAAGATATTGAAGACGAATTCAATCGCACGGAAGTATTACTAAAAGAAGAACGTAAGTAAAAATGAAATGCGGCTGGGACATAACTAGCTTCAATTCATGAGAAATCCGACTTTGAATTCATTCAAAGTCGGATTTCTCTATCTTTTATGTTGTCTCCAGATAGCT
>NZ_JBIVCA010000049.1:0-1584 GCF_044746345.1 Lysinibacillus sp. NPDC086135
TTTTTTATAGGCTTAATAACTTGGTTAAGTTATTAAGGGCGCACGGCGAATGCCTTGGCACTAGGAGCCGAAGAAGGACGGCACTAACACCGATATGCTTCGGGGAGCTGTAAGTGAGCTTTGATCCGGAGATTTCCGAATGGGGGAACCCACTACGTTTAATCGCGTAGTATCTTGACGTGAATACATAGCGTCTTGAAGGCAGACCCAGGGAACTGAAACATCTAAGTACCTGGAGGAAGAGAAAGAAAAATCGATTCCCTGAGTAGCGGCGAGCGAAACGGGAAGAGCCCAAACCAAGAGGCTTGCCTCTTGGGGTTGTAGGACACTCTATACGGAGTTACAAAAGAGCGAGTTAGATGAAGCGACTTGGAAAGGTCCGCCAGAGCAGGTAAAAGCCCTGTAGTCGAAAGTTCGTTCTCTCCTGAGTGGATCCTGAGTACGGCGGAACACGTGAAATTCCGTCGGAATCCGGGAGGACCATCTCCCAAGGCTAAATACTACCTAGTGACCGATAGTGAACCAGTACCGTGAGGGAAAGGTGAAAAGCACCCCGGAAGGGGAGTGAAAGAGATCCTGAAACCGTGTGCCTACAAGTAGTTAGAGCCCGTTAATGGGTGATAGCGTGCCTTTTGTAGAATGAACCGGCGAGTTACGATTACGTGCGAGGTTAAGCTTTAGAAGGCGGAGCCGCAGCGAAAGCGAGTCTGAATAGGGCGAATTAGTACGTGGTCGTAGACCCGAAACCAGGTGATCTACCCATGTCCAGGGTGAAGGTGAGGTAACACTTACTGGAGGCCCGAACCCACGCACGTTGAAAAGTGCGGGGATGAGGTGTGGGTAGCGGAGAAATTCCAATCGAACTTGGAGATAGCTGGTTCTCTCCGAAATAGCTTTAGGGCTAGCCTCGTGATGAGAATACTGGAGGTAGAGCACTGTTTGGACTAGGGGGCCATCCCGGTTTACCGAATTCAGACAAACTCCGAATGCCAGATATTTATACACGGGAGTCAGACTGCGAGTGATAAGATCCGTAGTCAAAAGGGAAACAGCCCAGACCACCAGCTAAGGTCCCAAAGTAATCGTTAAGTGGAAAAGGATGTGGCGTTGCACAGACAACCAGGATGTTGGCTTAGAAGCAGCCATCATTTAAAGAGTGCGTAATAGCTCACTGGTCGAGTGACGCTGCGCCGAAAATGTATCGGGGCTAAACGATTCACCGAAGCTGTGGATTGACATCTACGATGTCAGTGGTAGGAGAGCGTTCTAAGTGCGTTGAAGTCAGACCGGAAGGACTGGTGGAGCGCTTAGAAGTGAGAATGCCGGTATGAGTAGCGAAAGACGGGTGAGAATCCCGTCCACCGTATGACTAAGGTTTCCTGAGGAAGGCTCGTCCGCTCAGGGTTAGTCGGGACCTAAGCCGAGGCCGATAGGCGTAGGCGATGGACAACAGGTTGATATTCCTGTACCACCTCCTCACCGTTTGAGAAATGGGGGGACGCAGTAGGATAGGGTAAGCGCGCTGTTGGATATGCGCGTCCAAGCAGTAAGGCGTGTGTGTAGGCAAATCCGCACACTGTACGT
>NZ_JBIVCA010000050.1:0-2597 GCF_044746345.1 Lysinibacillus sp. NPDC086135
GTCGGGCGTGTCACCGCTTCGCAGATGGTCTCTGCATCCGCCGCATCAGTCTTGTTACGATTTACATAAGCTTTCACATAGATTGGAGGCATTATCCGAACGGTGTGTCCCAGTTTCTCGATGGCATTAGCCCAATAGTGCGCACTCCCGCATGCCTCTAAACCGACAAGGCAAGGTTCAACCCTTTGAAAAAATCCAGCACTTGTGACCTGCGCAATGCACGGCGAACAAGCATGCGGCCATGTGAAGAGATGGCATGTACCTGGAAAACAGTTTTGGCTAAATTTAGTCCGATTGTGGTAATTTTATCCATGGAACGGTCCTTCTTTTGTGGCGTGTTGCAACGACCACGTTAGGCACTTTGGATGCTGGTTAGAAGGACCGTTCCACACCATCAAACTTTTCATCAAGGATAGCTGTGATATGTTTTGGTTTTTTAATCAGCTGAGTATTTTTGATGTTTAAAGGCCGCATTACGATAAGTCCGTTATTTTACTGTGTGTTCGATGGTATCTGGCTTACAATTTGACCCTGCGCAATCTGAAGGAAATGATGGCGGAACGTGGCGTTGATCTGGATCATTCCACCGTGCATCGCTGGGTCATTTGTTTCAGCCCAAAACTGCTTGAACGTTTCAATCGGAAGAAGCGTCAGGTCACACGCAAATGGAACCTTGATGAGATATACATCAAGGTCAAAGGCAAGTGGCTGTATCTGTATCGAGCCATCGACAGCAACGGAGATACGGTTGAGTTCTACTTAAGCAAAGATCGTGATTTAACCGCTGCCAAACGCTTTCTGCGTAAGGCGTTGTCTAAACACAGCAGGCCAGAGCATATTACCATCGATGGCAGCCAGACCAACAGAATAGCTAATTGCAATGCGATGCAAAGAGCCGGCTCAGCCAGACTGGCAAACCTATTGCCATTCGTTCCAGCAAATATATGAACAATACACTTGAGCAGGATCACCGTCGTATCAAAGGACGCACTTGCTCTATGCTCGGCTTCAAATCCGAAACCATAGCCAGCATCACGCTCACAGGTATTGAACTCATTCACATGATGCGCAAACAGCAAGGCGTCTTTGCAGGACACAAAGCATGCTCAATCAAACAACAATTTGAAGCACTCACTGCATAATCGCGTCCAAAGTTAAGCGTGCTCCGCTCAAATCAAATTTTTGCAACACAACCTTTCGGATTGGGGTATCATTAATGCAAAAGGATAAGGAGTTTGCACGCCGCTCACATCCAATCGGCCAACGTCGTTTGCATCGGTCAAGATAGCAATTACGGTAACCTGAAGACAATTGTCGATGAAATTTTGAGCGGAACTACCAAGCAGTTCCAGCGTTTTACTCCAAAGCACAAGGGCTTTGGATTTATCGGTTCTGTTAACCATTTTATCAACAATGCGGACTGGTACGCCAAACCTGGTCAGCTAAGAGCCTGTTCCAAAAAGTGTTGAGCGATTTCAGTGGGTTATGATTCAATCGGATTTCTGAGATACGACGGAGATCACGATGACCTGGACTGAAACCGCTCGCCGACAGTATGAACGTCGGAATTCACGTTACGCAAGTGATTTAACGGATGCTGAATGGTCCATCATCGAACCATTGATGCCAGCACCCAGACGGCTTGGACGCCCTCGAAAGACGAACCTGCGAGAAGTGGTGAATGCACTACTTTATATTGCTTCTTCTGGCGGTGCATGGCGGCTTTTGCCAACCGACTTCCCACCATTTTCCACGGTGCAGAAATATTTCTACCGCTGGCGAGATGACGGCATGCTGCGGACCATCAACAACACACTTGTTATGGCAGCACGTGAGCTGACCGGAAAGCAGCCCAGCCCGACCGCTGGCGTAATCGATAGCCAATCTGTGAAAACCACGGAAAGTGGCGGCATACGGGGCTTTGATGCGGGGAAGAAGATCAACGGTCGTAAGCGTCATATTGTGGTTGATACATTGGGCTTGATGGTTGGCCTGGTGATCCATTCGGCGGGCATTCAGGACAGAGACGGTGCACCGGATGTCTTGAAAACAATTCTCAAACGTTGGCCGTGGTTGCGGCATATCTTTGCTGATGGCGGATACGCAGGACCAAAGCTTAAAGGCAGGCTGGAAAAGGTCGGTAAGTTTACACTGGAAATCGTCAGACGCTCCGATCTCGCTGAAGGTTTCGAACTACTCCCACGCCGATGGGTTGTCGAGCGCACTTTTGCATGGCTGGGACGGTGTCGCAGACTGGCCAAGGACTTCGAGAAAACCATCGCTTCTTCCGAAGCGTGGGTCTACATCGCAAACATACGCTTCCTCTCGCGGCGCATCGCAAGAGCCTGATATCGTTAAATTCATTATGATTCAGGCTCTAAGGCTGGCAATTTCGCTGCGACGACGGCCGCCTGAGGTGAAGGCGACCACGAGGACCGCCTGGTCGCGGACTCCGGTCAGGTTCTTAACAGAACAGGCGGCCAATTGGACTTGCCGTGGTTTGTTTCCGCTACTTTGAATAGACAATTGTTCATCGAGTCCACGCTTGGAATATTTTCTGATTTCGGCATCTAAGCCAATGTCATGTGGCCCCCACT
>NZ_JBIVCA010000052.1:0-1216 GCF_044746345.1 Lysinibacillus sp. NPDC086135
CTCTACTAGCTCTTCTAGTGGCATTTCTGCAATCATTTCAGGGTCGAGCTCTTCAATGACGGCTAAACTCGTCGTGCCAAATGTGTTAGAGAACGGGTTATCTTGGCGTAAACCACTAAATTTTAAAAACAGTTGATTCGACATGTACGTTTTATTACGCGCGATTTCATGCATCATGTGAAAACGTGTACGGGTTAAACGGCGAAGCGCCTCGTGTTGAAGGGTTTCTTGCATATCATATGGCAAGCGTCCAAAGCGTAAATGATCCGCAATAACCCAGGCATCAATTCGGTCGTTTTTCGGTAACGTATCGTAGCCTTTTTTAAAGCGTGCTACTTTTCGAGCATTGAGCATAAACACCGCTGTTTGAAACAAGGGTGCATAGCCCTGTAATTGATTTTTCAAATAATGGGCTAGGTGCCAACTATATTGGTCCGTTGACTCCATCCCAATTTTTAATTGTGTAAGCTGATTCTTTTCCGCTGTTTTCAAAAGCTTTTGAATCAAGGTGTTCGCACCTTCTATATCATTAGAAACAGAAAAATCAGCAAGCGAATGACCCTCGCCATGCATGAATTGGACATGATGGGAGCGCATACTCACGTCGATACCGACTAGCATTTGTGACATGCCAATCACCTCCTATGGGGAATAATCAAGATTGTCTCAGACCTGGGTGCCCAGTCGAATCATCGATGTCTGCCTCGTGATGAGCAATCGAAGTGAAGAAGACCAAAATGAGCGCTACACTCTCTTCTCCAACAGCGTAGCAGCCAGTGGTTAGACCTTCAATAATGAACGATGGGTAGCAGGCTATTTAAGCAGTACACAAAAAGTGCCCGCAAGGGGGAATAGCTATTTCCTGCGTCAACCTTGTCCGTTCCATTGTCTCATGGGCACAGTCTGAGTGAAATAAAAGTTGAAATAAAAAAGGACGAAGTACTAAAATGGAGCCTCCTCCATCCTTCGCCCAAACGATATAAAATTGGATAACACAAATAAGCAGGTAAGCACCTGTTAGCTATACTATTTTGAATGGTTAAAATGGAAGTTTCCTTTTGGTCCCTCGTGTAAACCAGGGTCAAACAGGTAAAACATAAAAAAAGAGTGAGGGAGCCAAAAGGCGACTATCTCCTATAGGAAACCCAACAGATCCCCAGTTGTCCGGATCAACTGGAAATTATATCGGATAGAGCTCTTACTACTAATATACGAG
>NZ_JBIVCA010000053.1:0-1127 GCF_044746345.1 Lysinibacillus sp. NPDC086135
TTCGTCCTGAGCCAGGATCAAACTCTCCATAAAAAGAAATTTGATTAGCTCAAATTGTTTTGCTGGCATCATGTTTGATGTCCAAAATTTTGTTTTGTTCACTAACTCGAGGTTAGCTAGTAAAAACTTTATTGATTACGTTTTGCTTGTTCAGTTTTCAAGGTTCATTTCGTTGCCGTTTTCTCAGCAGCAACTTTTATATAATAACATGTCGTTCGCTTAATGTCAACAACTAATTTTTATTTAATTTAATTGTTTTTCAGTAGCTGTCTTAACGACTTATATAATATAACACCTTCAATACAAAAAGGTCAATACTTTTTCTAAAAAAAATATAGTTTTTCACTTTACCGAGAAGCTTCCTATATTTATTATTGAAAAACAATTTTATAATTAGACTCACAATCAATTTAATATTTTGTGTTCCTAATCTCTATTGAATCAATTTCATAAAACATATTTTACAAGAGCTTAAACTGCTCCTGTTAAGGAAACTACATTTTTAAAAATTACGCTAGAGTTTGTGATTGTAGTACCATTTGGACGATCCACTACCATCACATTTTATGTTGAAAACATTTAGACAGAGGGAATCATCACAGATTGGACAGGTTGCACATTCTTTTGTTCTTGCGAACTATAACGTTTGATATTTTTCATTGAAGCTGTCATAACATTAGCTATGTTAAAGTACACATGTTGGTCTAAAATGCTTATTAAATTTAAGTTATTCACATTCATCGTGGACATTGATCGACGCTTTGCCGCCAGCTTCTTTCAGATTCCTCGACCTCACAGATACACCCTGCTATTAGTCTTATCATTACTTCCATCCTCGCAGTTCTGAACTTGTACCCCATAGTTCATACGCATGGCAGATACACATTAAAAAAAGAGATGCATCGAATATACGATACATCTCTCTTTTCACGTTTTATAATTAACGCGCCCGGTACATAAACGCTGTAAATTATAGGTCAAGAAATTATTTATTTTCACAGAAAAAAAAGCCGAGGAATTAAATCCTCGACTTTTTTAGGTGCCTAGCGACGTCCTACTCTCACAGGGGGAAGCCCCCAACTACCATCGGCGCTAAAGAGCTTAACTTCCGTGTTCGGTATGGGAAC
>NZ_JBIVCA010000054.1:0-1058 GCF_044746345.1 Lysinibacillus sp. NPDC086135
CGTGGTCGCACAAAAGATGAAGTCGAATTAACCGTTGAGGAGAAATTGAAATTTGAGATTCAACGTATTGAACGTGAAAATGAACGTTTACGTGCAGAAAATCTATTTTTAAAAAAGTTAGAGGAAATCGAAAGGAGGCGTCGTTAAGCCAAATACGTCTACAGCAACGCTATTTAGCGATTCAAGAATTACATCGAGAGGAAGAACTTTCGATTCTTTTACTATGTGAAATAGCTGGTGTTTCGCGTGCAGCTTACTATAAGTGGCTAAGTCGCAAGCCTTCTAACAGAGAAGTTGAAAATGAAGCAATTTTAAAGGACATTCATCTCCTTTACAAACAAGTAGATGGTATTTACGGCTATCGTCGTACAACGTTGACAATCAATCGTCAGCGAAAAGAAAATAATCAAGCGATGGTTAACGAAAAGCGTATTTATCGTTTAATGCAGATTAGTGGATTGAAGTCTGTTATTCGTAGAAAGCGCAAGCCTTATCGTAAATCCCCAGCACATCATGTGGCTGAGAACGTATTAAATCGAGCATTTACATCGAAAAAGCCAAATGAAAAATGGTGTACAGATGTCACAGAGCTTAAGTATGGAAACGGGAAAAAAGCTTATTTAAGTGCAATTATCGATTTATATGATGGTTCAATTGTGAGTTATGTGTTAGGTCATTCGAATAATAATTCCCTTGTTTTCAAAACAATAAAATCAGCTATTCAATCATTACAATCAGGCGAGCAGCCATTAATACATAGTGATCGAGGTTTTCAATATACATCGAAGGAATTTAAGCGAATTGTGGAGAACGCCAATATGACACAAAGTATGTCCCGTGTTGGTCGATGTATTGATAACGGACCAATTGAATCATTTTGGGGCACATTGAAGTGTGAGAAGTATTATTTACATAAGTACGATTCATATGAAGAGTTAAAACTAGCGATTGATGATTATATTCATTTTTATAATTACTATCGTTATCAGAAACGATTAAACGGCTTGAGTCCGTTAGAATTCAGGACTCAAGCCGCTTAATACATTTTTTATTATTTC
>NZ_JBIVCA010000055.1:0-1045 GCF_044746345.1 Lysinibacillus sp. NPDC086135
ACTCCCCAAAAACAGGTGCTGGTTCATTCGGATCAGGGCAGTCAGTACACAAGCCATGAGTGGCAGTCGTTCCTGAAATCACACGGCCTGGAGGGCAGCATGAGCCGTCGCGGTAACTGCCATGATAATGCGGTTGCAGAAAGCTTTTTCCAGTTGTTGAAACGCGAACGGATAAAGAAAAAGATCTACGGAACGCGGGAAGAAGCCCGCAGCGATATTTTTGATTACATCGAAATGTTTTATAACAGTAAGCGTCGGCATGGTTCTAGCGATCAGATGTCACCGACAGAATATGAAAACCAGTATTATCAACGGCTCGGAAGTGTCTAGATTATCCGTGGCGATTCAACCGCTATGCTTTCCAATGGATGGACGATTGCAGCAACTAGGTCGGCAACATACCAGAAATCCTCTGAGGGAGTTGTTACGATTAACGCAATGCTAGTTCCAGGAACTGTTGCATCTGGCACGCTAATTCTAACTCTACCTGCTGATTACAGGCCAAAAAACGTTATTAGCTATATAGCTTGCGGTGCAAATAATGGATATGCGTCAATAAACATATTGACCAACGGGCAGGTGCAAATTTTTAGCATTCCTGCAAGCGCGACCGTGCTTACAATAAATGTGACATTCCCCGCATTGGTTGTCTGATATGATTAACTGGGTTATTTAAAATAACCCAGTTAACACTCCGCCCAATTAAGAGAATATTTTAAATCTATCAACCTTCCTAACGAGAATCCCGAAGCAGAGACTTGATGCCAGAACGAAGGATAATGTAACAGGTATGTCAATAAGAATGTTTGCTGGCCTCATGTACGTAACAAGACCTAAGATTATCGCATGTATGCCATAGATAGGGAGTGATACTGAAGATATTAATGGTGTCAGCCCCCCAAATATCATGGTTTTACTGTCAAGGCTTTTTATGAATAGAAATGTGAAAACAGCCATCAACATAACACCTAGTGATACATATGAGTAAAATGCACTGTTTAGCGCCCCGGCCTTTACCGAAAGATCATATGTTATAAGTGCAATC